>NZ_JCANUT010000020.1:0-52561 GCF_059569095.1 Propionivibrio pelophilus DSM 12018
CGTCCTTTGGGCTGGCTGGCGACCACGTCAGAGAGGAAAGCAACGAACTGTGCGCTGGTGTGACGTGCCGCCGTCTTTCCCACGACCTCGCCGGTGGCGGTGTTCAGTGCCGCAAACAGGCTGAGCGTGCCATTGCGCTTGTATTCAAATCCGTGGCTCTCGGCACGTCCGGGCGACAGCGGGAGCATCCGGTCCTTACGGTCGAGCGCCTGAATCGCGGTCTTCTCGTCGACGCAGAACACCGCGGCGTTGGCCGGTGGGTTCAGATACAGGCCAATCACATCGGCCGCCTTGGTCTCGAAGTCCGGATCGTTGGAGACCATGTGTCGATCCACGCGATGGGGCTTCAGGTCATGACGACGCCAGATACGCTGAACGTCCATGAACGAGATCCCCAGTTCGGCGGCCAGCTTGCGGCTGCTCCAGTGCGTGGAACCGTCCTTCGGCTTGCGCTTGAGCGTGTAGTCGAGCACACGGGCTTCCAGGCGCGGCAAGTTGCGCCGCGGTGCGCGACCCGGATGCCTTCCGTACAGACCCGCCAGCCGTTCCTCGGCAAAGCGCGCTCGCCACGTCGCGATAAAGCGCGAGTCGCAGCCCAGCGTATTCATGATCGTGTCCCGCGACACACCGTCATCGAGAAGAAGAATCAGCTTCGCGCGCCGAACCTGCGCCATTGCCGCTGTCCGCTTGCGCTGCAAGCCTTCCAACTCTTCCCGCTCCAAATCACTCAGATTCATCTTTCCCATGCACACCATATGGGGTGCAATCTCTTTGTTTCAATGGACTAGCCTTTTCCGCCTCGGTGTTGCGGTTTTGTCCGGGGATACTTTTACCGGCGAAAATCACGATACGGCTGCAGACGGGCGATAGCGCCCCGTCAATGGTGACTTTAGCCGGGGCAGGCAACTGGGTCAGAAAGAGCATTTCCTTCCAGTTCTGGCAAAAAAGGTCTGTACCGCAGGCGATGTTGTCAGTCCCTTTTGGTCCACTAATCGCGAGTGTCGTAAATGACGGGTTGTCCAGAAGATTTTCAATGGCCGTACTGAAATCACTACGCCGAATCAGATGCCGGAAAACGTCGTCGGGCGTGATTTGCAGGAAATTGTCGTTGTAATGTTCAGAATGGGTCATGACGAAGCGTTTGTTGTCTTTTGTGGCAGCGACCTGGCCATTGGTGCTGCTGGCGAAGTAATTGACTTCGCCAGCAACAGCGTTGAACGCATTGTAGGTATCCAGATAGTTACGGGAGTCGTAATTTCCACCGCATTGTGTGTAATCAGGGTTCGACAATGCCCTGCTCTGTTCGTCGACGGGTGACCCGGGCGCCACGAGTAGCGCCGCAAGACCTGTAGTGATGACGTTGCCGTTACCGTCGATGATGTCGATCTGTCCCGGGGTGTCCCAATTCAGCACATCGGTTGACGGGGTGATCTTGTAGCGGCCAGAAACAACGTACCACAGGCATTCCGAGTTTCCATCGCGCAAGACCTCGGTGCGGAGCGTTTTCCACGGGAATTTTCCGAGAACGGAAAGATCCTTCGCGTTGCCTAGAAAATTCAGCGCTGCGACTCCCTCCGTCTGTCCGACGTCCGGTAACCGCAGATAGGCGGCGTCGTTGACCGATGTGGTCGAAATGGCGTCTCCGATCAACGCATCTTTGGCTTCGGCGAGCGCCCGGGACGTGGCCTGAATACGTCTGGCTTGATACTGCGCAACGCTGAACTGGCCGAGAAACAGGCTTAGTCCCACTAGCGTCAGTAAGGTCAGAACAGCAATCAATGCAATGCCGTCCTGCGCGGTCTGTGGGTTCATGCAGAATGTTCGACATCGCTTCCCCCATGCCGGGCCGCGCTTCGTTTCATGATTCGGCATTGCCATGTCTTACGGAAGCTATTGCGCTCTCGCTGGGGAGGTGATCAGGATTTTGCCGCTACCGAGGATATCAGCCGTCTCGCCTGTGTCCCGGTTGAGCGTATTGCCAACACTGACTTGGGTAGCTGGGACGTCATTTGTATCCACAATGACCTTGCTTGGATTGGATCGCTTTGCGCTTACTAGCACACCGCTGTCTTCCTGAGGAACCCCATTGACCCACACCGTCCGCTTTCCGCTGCTGCGCGTAACGACGCCATTGATCGTCAGGGTCGGGTCTTCGGAAGCTTCGCGCTGCTCTTCGGGATTGAACTGCCGTTGATGATCCAGCTGTTGCCGTCGCTCCGGCGTGAAGAACAGTCGACCGAGTTCTTCAGCGGATGTGGCGCTGGGTATCGCGAAAATGAAAGCAAACAGCGCTAGCCGGAGCGAGCGCATTGAATGATCGGGAAAGCGGTGAATGCGATGGGTCATTTCGCCAGTCCCTCCGCGCTGTCCGCCTTGCGCACAGTGATCCAGTCGATCAGGCAACCGGCCTGCAGCGAGGCAGTAGATGCGCCATCCGCAGCGGTGCGCGCCAGGCGGGAGATGTCGCAGCGCCGGGTCTGGATCAGTGCGGGCGCCTCGCGGCGCAGGTCGTCGAGCAGCCGCGTCAGGTCCTCTTCGTGCAGCAGTTTGAGCTCAAGCTTCATGGTGCTGGCGTAAAGTGCCAGTTGCCCCGATGGCGATTTTTCCAGCGGCTGGCGCGGCGCGATCTCGTAGTGCATTTCGGGCAGGCGATGCCGGGCGCGAATCTCTTCGAGCAACTCGACCCATTCCAGGCGCTGCTCTTCGCCAAGGATGCGGCGTGATTGCAGCTCGTTGAAGACGGCTGCTTTTTGCCGTATTTCGTTTTCTTCGCTGCGGACTTGCCTGAGCTTGTTGTCGATTTCCTTGCGTTCCTGTTGGATGTTGGCCAGGCGGGCTTGCGCGTCGCCGAGTTCCGCGCGCGCGACGAGGATCGATGCGGCCCCCAGGGCGAGCATCACCGCCAGCGCGAGCAGCGGAATCTGCAATCTGGACCAATCGTTCGCGTTCAGCTTCATGATCCGATCTTCCGCGTGACCTGCAGGCTGAACGTACGCAAGGGGTTGCGCTCCAGAGCAGCGTCACCGCTGCGCAGCGCCTTCCCGGATTCGATGTCGAACGGTTGTTGCAGGATGTCGACCCGCAGTGCCTTGTTCGCTGCTAGCTGCTCGACGAAGCGGTTGAACAGTTGGAGTGTTTGCCTGGTGTCAGCGCCGGGTGGCGCATGCAGCGTTCCTTGCATGACAAGGCTTTCGCTGTCGTCGGGAAGCGGCTTCGTTCCGATGTCCGGCCTTCCGGCGGTGCCGCGCGCCGGTTCGGTCCCGCCGAGTTTCCATGCGAGCGAGGCAAGTTCGATTGTCGGATGGCCTTGCAGAGCGTGGCTGAGTTCGACGTAGAAAGGGGTCGGGGAGATGCTTCGCTGCGCCTGGACGAGATATCGGCCGATCACGCTCTTCAGCGTTTCGCGGTCGACGGGCACGCTGGGGAACGTTTTCAGCACGTCGGCGTAACGCTGGCGGGACTGCCCGGTTTCGGCCTGCAGTTCTGCTGATTCGCGGGTGAATTGATACGCGTCGAAAAGCTGATTGCCCGATAGCAGCAGGCAACCACACAACGCGGTGGCGCCGAGACCATAGAGCAGGGTGCCCAGCCGGCCGACCTGGTAGGTGTGCCGCAAGGTGTCACCGGCAAACTGCATTGCTGGCGGATGGGTCGCCAGCAGGTGCAGGAACAACTTCTCGCCGTGGCTGTCCGGCGGCAGTGATTTGAGGCCCGTACGCTTCGCGCACTCGTTGATGTCGAGAACGTTGAAGCGCACGGCAGGCGTGTCGACACAACTGTTCTCGATCGCTTTCAGAGCACCGGGGTGCGCGAGGATGTGGGCGGTGATCGTCTGGTTGCGCCCGACCAGGCGCTGGCTGGCGAGGTATTGCTGCAGCTTGAGCGATTCGCTGGCAAAGGCCTGGGCGATGCTGCCGATGCTGCTGTGCTGCAGCGGCGTCAGCCGGCTGAAATGCAGCTGGCCCTTCTCGAAATAGCTCTGGCGGATACTGTTGTCCTGAATCGTCAGCAACAGGCAGGGCTCTTCGGGCAGGCGGAGCTTTTTCAGCAGCGACGGGAAGACCGTGGGCAGCGAATAAAGGCCGGACAGCGCGACATCCGTTTCGCCGATGATGTCCAGCCAGGGCTGGAAGAAAGCCGGATTGGTCAGCGCGGCGAGCAGCAGGTGCTCGTCCTTGCGCCGGTTTTTTTCATGTCCCAGCGACAGCGACGCGGTCAGGGGCGTGTTGAAGAACGTTTGCGCCAGTTTGCGCTGGATGACTGCCGTCCGGTCGCTTCCACGCAGGAACGGAATCGTCTCGCTGTGGAATCCTTCTTCGGCGACATTCGCCAGCAATGAAAAAACGCTGGACGCATTGCTGGCCAGATACTCCCTGAACTGCAGCAGGCCGGCTTCCGAGGCAGGGAAACGGCCTTCCTCATACAGCGTGCCGGCGTGCCAGCGATAGGCCGCCAGTTGCTGCGCGCTGAGGTAGAGGTGGCGTTGGGGTTTCATTGCGTTCTATCAGGTGGCGATCCGGCTGATGACGTCATAGACCGGACCGAGCACCGACAGCATGATCCATCCGAGCAGTGCGCCGAGAATGAGCGTGAGCAGGGGCTCGATCAGCTGCTGGACCTTTTCGACCGATTCCTTGACGTCGCGATTATAGAAGTAACTGACGTTGATCAACGCCTCGTCCAGCGCGCCGGTACTTTCGCCGACGCGCAGCATGCGGATGACCAGGGGCGGGAAGAAGCCGGTCTGCTGGAAGGCCGCCGTGACGTTCTGCCCCTCGCCGATGAGTTGCTCGACGCGTTCCAGTCCGCGCCGGATCGCCAGGTTGCCGACGATATCCTGCGTGGTACGAATCGCGTCGAGCACGGAGATTCCAGAGGCGTACAGCAGGGCGAAGGTGTTGGCAAAGCGGGAAAGGATGATCTTGCGCAGGATGTCGCCGATCAGCGGCAGCCGGAGCTTGAGTGCGTCGAAGCGCAGGCGCGCCAGCGGGTTGGTGTGCAGGAGAAGCTGGACGGCGACGAGTGCAAGGATGGGCAGGAGCAAGGCGACGTACCAGTACGCGACGAGCAGGTCGGAGACGAAAAAAAGCACTTTCGTCTGCATCGGTAGCGCCTGGCCCATGTTGCGCACGAAGAGCTTCAGCTGGGGAACCATGTAGGTCATCAGGAAGAACGTGGCGGCGATCACGATCGAGCCGACAAAGGCCGGGTACATCGCCAGCTTGCGTGTCTGCGAGGCCAGTTCGTCTTCCCATTTCAGCGTTTCGGTCAGGCTTTGCAGCACGTCTGACAGTTTGCCGCTGGTCTCGCCGGCGCGGATCAGGTTGACGAAAACCGTGTCGAATACCTTCCGGTGGGCTTCCATCGCCTGCGAGAGCGTCTGGCCGCCCTCGATGCTGTCGACCAGGCTGGCAACCACTTCCCGGAAACGCGGGTGCTCCAGGGTGTCGGCCAGATCCTTGAGTCCGTCGAGAATTGGTACCCTGACCCGGAGCAGATGTTCCAGATGGAAGCAGAAGTGGATCAGTTCCCTTCTTGGAACGGATTGCACCCCGAGTAGCTGGTGGTTGCTGACGGGCGATCCCTTGACCAGGTCGAGCCCCATGCGTCGCAGCCGCATGTCGAGGTCGATCTCGTTCTGCGCGTCGATGCGCCCGCTGACCGTGTGGCCGTCCGCGTCGATTGCCCGATAGTTGAACAGCGGCACGGCGCTTACATCCGGTCGGTCAGGTCGACCACGCGGCTTAGTTCCTCCAGCGAGGTCGAGCCGTCGAGCACCCGGCGCAGTCCGTCTTCGGCGAGTGAAACGAGGCCGTTCTGGACGGCGGCCTGGCGAATTTCCCGCCCCGTTGCCCGTTTGGCTACGAGTTCGTCGAGGTCGCCATTCATGCGCAGGATTTCCATGATCGCCAGGCGCCCGCGATAGCCCTGGAAATCGCACCGCTCGCAGCCGCAGGGGCGGAAGACGATCGGGCGTGGCGCATCGAGCGGGCTGCCGAGCAAGCGTGCTTCGTGCTCACCCGCCTGATAGGGCGTCTTGCAGTGCGGACAGAGGCGGCGGACCAGTCGTTGCGCGACAACACCGATGATGTTGCCGGCCATGATGTCCGGCAGCACGCCGATGTCGAGCAGGCGGGGGATGGCGCCGATCGCCGAGTTTGTGTGTAGCGTCGAGTAGACCTGGTGGCCGGTCATCGCCGCGCGAAAGGCCATTTCCGCCGTTTCGGCGTCGCGGATTTCGCCGACGAGGATCACGTCCGGGTCCTGACGCATCATCGAGCGGATGCCGTTGGCGAAATCGAGCTTCGCCGCTTCGGCGACCGATGTCTGCCGGACCATCGCCATCGGGTATTCGACCGGGTCCTCGAGGGTCATGATGTTCAGCCCCTCGGAGTTGATGTGGTTGAGGATCGAGTAGAGCGTTGTCGTCTTGCCGCTGCCTGTGGGGCCGGTGAGCAGGATGATGCCTTCGGGCCGGGCGATCATCAGCTTGAGCGTGTCCAGCTGGCGTTCCGTGAGGCCGAGCCCTTCGAGCGGAACGAGACCTTTCTGGCGATCGAGGATGCGCAGGACGATGTTTTCGCCGTGAATGGTTGGCTGCGCGGAGACGCGGAAGTCGATTTGCCGCCCGCGGATGGTCAGGGTGATCCGGCCATCCTGCGGGGCACGGGTTTCGGCGATGTTCATGCCGCTCATGACCTTGATGCGCACGGCCATCGCCGGCCAGTACGATTGGTGCAGCGAGCGGATCTGGCGCAGCATGCCGTCGATCCGGTAGCGGATGCGCAGAAAACCGCTTTCCGGTTCGAAATGGATGTCCGAGGCGTCACGCTTGACGGCATCCGTCACGATCGAGTCGATCAGGCGGACGACCGGCTGGCTGTATTCATCGGAGGATGATTGCAGCCCGCGAAAGTCGATCTCGCCGGTCTCGATTTCGTGCAGGATGCCGTCGATCGACAGCTCGTAGCCATACGCTTGGTCGATGGCCCGGGCGACCTCGGTTTCTCCGGCGAGGAGCGGATCGATCTCCAGTGCCGTTTTCGCCAGGCTGCGGATCCGGTCCAGCGCGACAATGTCGTTGATGTCGGCAATGGCGATTGTCAGGCGCTGGTGCTCCTCGTCGTAGTCGAGGGGCAGCATGTTGTGGCGCTTGGCCAGTTCGCGAGGCACCAGCGCGAGCGCCGAGGGGTCGATGATGGCATTCGAGAGGTCGATGCTCTGTTTGCCGAGGCTTTCGGACAGCGCATCGCGCAAGGTGGCCTCGGTGACGAAGCCCAGGGCGACGAGCAGCTTGCCGACCGGCTGGTTCGTCTTCATCTGCTCCAGCAGGGCGATCCGCAGCTGATCCTCGCTGAGGATGCCCTTGGCGATCAGGACTTGTCCGATCTGGCGCGGGGGCGGGGCGTTCATCGGCATGGCGCTTTTCGGGCTGCGGGGTGATTATTGCTGCAACCGCAGCTCGGCGAGCCGGCTTCGTGCCTGCTCGCGGTCGAATCCGGCCGCCCGGGTCTCTCCTGCCGCCAGCGCCATCTGGTAGTACTGGGCCGCCAGTTTGCTCTTCCGCAAATGGTCGAGGCTGATCGCGACGTTGAAGATGAAGTCGGGGTTTTCCGGGTCGGCAGCGTAGGCCTGGAAGTAGGCCTGCTGTGCTTCGCTCCAGCGTGCCTGTCCGGCGTAAAGGTTACCCAGCGCGAACAGGAGCGATACCGAATCCGGCTGTTCCGAAAGCGCGGTTTTCAGCCGGCTTTCCGCAGTTTCTGCGTCGGCCAGCCCCAGTGTGTTGGCGACGCCAGCCCGTGCCGTGGCGTTGGTTGGGTCCGATTCAAGAGCCCGTGTGTAGAGCGAGTAGGCTCGCTCCAGTTGTCCGCGACGGGAGGCGATCGTTGCGAGGCCGAGCAAAGCATCGGCGTTTTTCGCATCGGAACGCAAGACCTGCTCGTAACCGGTTTGCGCTTCATCGAATCGCTCCGCCATCAACGCCGCATAAGCGCGTTCGAGATGCGGATTGACCCGCGGTGGCGTTCTGCTCAGGCGGATAGTGGGGCTGGCCGGCGAAGATTCCGCTCGTTTTTCTTTTTCCGGCGAAGGTGGCGTGGGCGAGGATGCTGGCGCTTTCTCACTTGCTCGTGAAACGGGCGTCACTGACGGTGCGGCAGGTGCCGTGCGTGTCGCCGGAGCCTCGCTTCGGCTTGCTATTGCGGTGTTGTCGTTGCGGACGGCAGACACGGGCGTGTCGTTTCCTGGCTCGGGGGGCACTGTTTTCGCCGCAGGGAGGGGCGTGAGTGCTTGCGTCGGAATGGCGTGGAGTTGCCACCAGAAATAGCCTCCCACGCCGAAAGCGAGGAGCAGCGCCAGCGCGAGCAGGGGCAGCAGCCGATGGCTCCTGTTGTCCGGTTGTTTTGCGGTGAACAGATTGTGTGCGGTGCGGCGATCACGGTCGGCTTCGGTGACTTCCTTCTCGGTCTGCGCCGGTCTGGAATTCGGCTCGGACGGTCTTCCCGATGTCAGTGCCAGTTCCGAATCGATCGCGTCGAGATGCAACGCGAGGTCCGGCAGCGGCGAATCGTGTGGGGAGTCCTGTGGGCGACCGTCGCCCGCGAGGCGTTTGGCGTCTTCCGCCTTCTTCAACGCCTCCATCAACAGACTCACCGCAGCGGCTCCTGCGTGATCTGCGGCCCGGAGAAAGGCTCGTAGACCTTGTCGGTCGCGAAGAATTTCTCGTCGGGGAGTGATGTCGCCAGGTGGCTGAAATCACCGTTGATCGACGCGTCCCTGATGACCGTCGGTCGGAGAATGATGACGAGTTCGGTCTTGGTCGAGGCATTGTTGCGGGTGGTGAAGATCTCTCCGAGTACCGGAATGTCGCCCACACCAGGAAAACGTCCGCTCTTGTTTTCCATCCGGTCTTCCATCAGCCCGCCGAGCACGGCGATGTCGCCGCTCTTTACGCGCATCATCGACTCGATCTCGCGGGTGCGGATCTGAGGAACCTCGTTTACCACTGTGAGCGCCGGGTTGGGGTCCTGTTTGAGCGCGGCGATGCTGGAGATGGAGGGACGCACGTTGAGGGTGACCACGTCGTCGTCGCTGATCTGCGCGGTCAGACTCATGAAAAAGCCGATCGAGACGGATTGCGGCGTCGTGGTGGTGGTCGTTACGGCATTGGTATTGGTATTGCCTGCGGCAATGTCCTGTTTGACGTTGAAGTAGACGAAGTCCTCGGAAACCTTCAGGGTGGCCGTCTGGTTGTTGAGCACGGTCAGTTTCGGGCTGGAGAGCACCTTGGTGGTGCCGAAGCCGCGCAGCATGTCGACGAAGATGTTGAGCCCTCCCGAGATGTTCCGGTAGGTGAGCGTGAAAGGATTGACGGTCGATCCGGCGCTCTGCGTGTTGGTTGCCTGCGAGAGGGAAAAACCGGTGTCCGTGGCGACCTTCGACCACTCGATGCCTTGCTGGTAGTTGTCGGCCAGATTGACCTCGATGATCGTCGCTTCGATCATCACCTGACGGCGCGCGCTGCGCATGATCCGGTCGAGGAATTCCTGCACCTTCTCGTGCTGGCGTGAGGTGGCGCGAACGGCGATGACGCCGGCCTCCGGGTTGGCGATGACCGATGCCGCTTCGCGGAAGGTCATGCGTTTCACCACCGTGGCTCCGGAATTCTGCAGTGAGGCAGGATTCGGGCTGCCGGCCAGTGTTTGTGTCGATTGATTGCTGCGGCTGGTCGTTCCGGGGGCGGGGACCGGGGCGCCGGTTCCGGTCGTGCTCTGCGCCTCGCTTCTTTCGACGACTGTTTCGGTGCTGCCTTCGGGGAAGACTTTGTCGGTTTCGTGCAGCAGGTCCTTCAGGTTCTTTTCCAGTGACTCCCAGAAACGGTTCTTCGACTTGTTTTCGATCTGGATCCGCGAAACGTTGCCGCTGGAGGAACTGCCGACGCTGCTGGCCAGGGCGCTCGTTGAAATCTGGGTGTTGGTCGAGACCGTGCCGGTAACTTCGCGCGACAGATTGACGTAGTCGACACGGTAATGTCGGAGAAAAGGCGAATCGGGCATCACGGCCAGGTTCGGACCGTCGAGTTCGAAGCGCATGTCGACCTGCCTGGCGATGCGATTGAGCAACTGCGGCAAGGTCTGGTCGATGGCGTTGAGGGTGACGTTGCCGGAAATGCCCGGGTGGATGTCGACGTTGAGCTTCGCGTCACGGGCCAGCGCGAACAGCAGATCCTGTACCTTTACGTTGTTGACGACGACGCTGTAGGTTTCCGTTTTGCCGCCGGCCTTGGGTGGGGGCAGCGGGATGGCGTGCTGGACGGGGGCGGGAATCGTTCCGGTTGCCTTGGCCTTGTCTTCGGTGCGCAGGTGACCTGCCGATGGACCGCTACTCAGCGTGGCCGGGGTACAAGCCACGAGGAGTAACGCAGAAACGATGGCGCCAGCAGTTCGCAACATGCGGGATTTCATCCTGTTGAAGTTTGAAATCATCATATCACGTAAGGTTTTTTGTTCAACCGATTGATTTATAGGCCGAGTCGGGGCTGCGGGGCTTGCCTGTCGCCGCTATTTGAGCTTGCTCACCGCGCGGATGTAGGGCTTTTCGCCGGGGTTGGTTTCGGAGAGTCTGGCGAGCGCCGTGCTGGCCTCCTCCCAGGTGGCGAAGTCACCATAAATGACGCCGAGTCGGTCGCGTCCGCTCAGGTTCGAGCGATAGACGCGAATCTGTTGCGCGTCCAGCGAGCCGGCGATGCCCGCGATGAATTGCTCCACGCCGATCCCGTTGTTTCCGTCGGTGCTGAGCAGTTGGATGAAATAGTGATTTTCCGGCGTTGCCTTGATCCACTCTGCGGTGGCGGCGATTTGTTCGCCGAGCGAGCTCTGGTTGCGAGGTGAGGAAGCCTCGTCGTGCGCCAATTCCTGATGGATGGGGGGGCGGTCGAGTTCCGTGGGTTGAAGCTGGTTGCTTGTGGATTGAGCAGGTATTTCTGGCGGAGATTCCGGGAGGGCAGATGTCGTCGTCGGGGCTTCTCCGGGAAAATCCGTGCGCCATGCCGCAACCGCCATGCCGATGAAAACTGCCGCTGCCACTGCGACTGCGACGATCTTGCCGCTGTATCGTGCTGCGCCTTCTTTTCGGGGCGGGGGCCGCAGATCGCGCACGGCCGCTTTGGCGTGCCGGTCTTCTATGCCGTGCTGCCCTGCGGCGAAGGCGGCAAGGAGGCACTTTTCGGCGAGGATATTCAAACGCCGCGTCAGTCCGCCCGAGGCCTTGCCGATGATTCGCAGTGCGCTGCGGGAGAAGAGGTCCGGGCCCCGATAGCCGGCGGCGCGAAGCCGGTACATCAGATAGTTGCCGATGTCGTTGTGGTGTAATGGCGCAAGCCAGAAATTGTGCGTGATGCGATCCTGAAGTTGTCGCATGGCCTTGTTGCTCAGGCGTTCGTCCAGTTCCGGCTGGCCGAACAGCACGATGTGCAGCAGTTTGTGTCGATCCGACTCGAGATTGGAGAGCAGTCGGACTTCCTCGAGCGTCTCGTCGGGCATGGCGTGCGCCTCGTCGATCAGGACGATGACGCGACGTCCGGAAGCATGGATCTCCAGCAGGCTTTCCTGGATCGCGAGCATCATCCGGTGCATCTGCGAATCGGGCAGCGCCAGTCCCAGTTCGTGAGCAATGGCCTCGATGATCTCGACGCGTGACAGCGAAGGCGTGGCCAGATAGACCGTTTCGACATGCTTTGGCAGTCTTTCCATCAGCATCCGGCAGAGCATCGTTTTTCCGCTGCCGACTTCGCCGCTGACCTTGATGATCCCTTCGTCGTTGACGGCCGCGTAAATCAGCGCGTCGAGCGTCTCTCCGCGGTTGGCGCCGGCGAAAAAGAACTCCGTGTGCGGCGTGATGCCGAACGGGGGTTCGCGCAAGCCGAAATGTTCCAGGTAGATCACGACGCTTTGCTCATTGCTTCCATGCGGCTGTACAGCGTGGTCCGGTTGATGCCGAGCAGACGGGCCGCCCGGCTGACGTTGCCGGCGGACAGGCGCAATGCGGCCTCGATGAAGCTACGCTCGGTTTCCGCCAGCGTTGTATCGAGGTTGAATGGGGTGGGCTGTTGCAGGCGGTGTAGCGCGGAGGCGATCAGCGCATCGTCGTTCGGCCCCTGCGGCAGAGGGGGCTTTTCCGGTACGGGTGGTTCATCCTGAAGATCGAGCTCCGCTTCTAGTTCCGGGTTGTCGACGCGTTGTCCTGCGTATTTTGCAGTCAGCCGGATGACGATGTTGCGCAGTTCGCGCACGTTGCCGGGGAAGCTGTAACTGGCCCAGAGTCGCAGCGCTTCCGCGGAGAGTTCGAACGGAGGGCGCTTCGACTGTACCGCATAGAGATGGCGAAAATGGACGAGCAGCAGAAGCTTGTCGTCACCCATGTCGCGCAACGGGGGAACGCTGACGGTGCATACAGAAAGGCGGTGGTATAGATCGGCCCGGAAATTTCCGGCCTTGACTTCCCGCCGCAGGTCCCGGTTGGTCGCCGCGATGATCCGGGCGTGGCTGATGCGCTCCTGGGTTTCTCCCACGCGCTGGAACCCGCCGTTTTCGAGAACGCGCAGCAGTTTCGCCTGCAGTTCGAGCGGCAGTTCCCCGATTTCGTCGAGAAACAGCGTTCCGTCCGCGGCATCCTCGAAATAGCCCGCCCGGGACGATGTCGCGCCGGTGAAGGATCCCTTGGCGTAACCGAATAACGTCGGTTCGACCAGCGTTGGCGAAATGGCCGCGCAGTTGAGTGCGAAGAACGGCTTGCGGCTTCGCCCGGTGTTCTGGTGCAGGTAGCTTTTTACGACGATTTCCTTGCCGGTTCCGGACTCGCCCTCGACGAGCACCGGGAACGGTGCGTCGGCGTAGTGCTTCAACTGAAGCTTGAGTTTTTCGATGGCGGGACTGTTGCCGATCAGGAGCGGCGACCGGGTGTCTGCGGCGGGTTCTGCTTCCATCGCCCGGAAACTCAGGGCACGGTCAAGCACGCTGCGCAAGTCGCTCAGCGGGCATGGCTTCGCCACGAAGTCCACTGCGCCCAGGGCCCGCGCGTGGCGCGCATTGTCTCCGTCGTTCTGTCCGGATAGCACGACAATCTTGATGTCCGGGGCCTGGCTGAGAAGTTCCGGAATGAGCGCCAGTCCTTCATCGGGGCGGTGCGGGAAGGGTGGGAGGCCAAGGTCGACGAGAGCGACGTCGGGCTGGCGTGACGTTCGTTGAAGCAGCTGAAGGCAATGCGGCCGGCTGTGGCTGGTGACTATTTCGAACGCCGGCTCAAGGGAAAACGACAGCGTGTCGACGATCAGCGGGTCGTCGTCGACGATCAGCAAAAGCGGCTTGTTTTCCGGCGACGGCGGTCTGGGGTCGGGCATGGAACGCATCATCGATTCGTCGGGACAGTCGGGGCATTATTTCACAAAAGCTCTTCACGAAATTCAGCCGCTGCGCGTTGCCTCGAAAATATCGAATATGGCTAGGGTATAATCGCAGCTTCTTTTGTCTCGGGGTTGTGCTGTGCCGGCTGACTGCTTGGTCAAGATCACTGATGTCAACTTTGCCTACGATGATCGCTCGATCCTCAAGGGCGTCGACATGGAGATCACGCGTGGAAAGCTCGTGGCCATCATGGGGAACTCCGGCTGCGGCAAGACAACGCTGCTGCGTCTGATCGGCGGCCAGCTCAAGCCTACCAGTGGTGAAATCCTGGTCGATGGGCAATCCGTTCCGCACATGAGCCACGACGAGCTCTATGCCATGCGGCGGCGCATGGGCATGCTCTTCCAGTTCGGTGCGCTCTTCACCGACATCTCGGTATTCGACAACGTGGCGTATCTGATGCGTGAGCATACCGATCTGCCCGAAGAGATGATCCGCGACCTGGTGTTGATGAAGCTGAATGCGGTGGGGCTGCGCGGGGCGCATCACTTGATGCCTTCTGAACTGTCGGGCGGGATGGCGCGCCGCGTGGCCCTGGCCCGTGCCATTGCCCTGGACCCGATGCTGATCATGTACGACGAGCCGTTTGCCGGGCTCGATCCGATTTCGATGGGCGTCATCGGGCAACTGATCCGCAAGTTGAACGATGCGCTGGGGGCGACGACCCTGCTGGTGACGCACGATGTTCAGGAAGCGTTGATGATTGTTGACTACGTGTATTTCGTTTCCGATGGCCAGATCGTGGCGCAAGGGACGCCGGACGAAATCAAGGCCTCCACTGATCCTTTTGTGCACCAGTTCGTGTTCGGCGAAGCGGACGGACCTGTGCATTTCCATTACCCGGCGGTTCCGTTTGCGCAGGAGTTGATGCGGGAGGTCGCCGGTGCTTAGCAGGACGTTATCCGTGCTGGTCGAATTGGTTCGCTCGACGGGCCATCGCATGAACAATGCGCTGCAGACCCTGGGCTTTGCCACGCGCTTCTTCATGATGATTCTGGCGTACTCCGGACAGTCGTTCCGGCGGCTGCATCTGACGATCCGCGAGATTTACTTCAGCGGATTCCAGTCATTGCTGATCATTCTGGTCTCCGGTCTGTTCATCGGCATGGTCCTGGGCATGCAGGGGTATGAAACCCTTCAACGCTATGGCTCTTCGGAGGCGTTGGGGATTCTCGTGGCCTTGTCGTTGACCCGCGAACTGGGGCCTGTCGTGTCGGCGCTGCTTTTCGCTTCGCGCGCGGGATCGTCGATCACCGCGGAAATCGGGCTGATGAAGGCGACGGAGCAACTGACGGCGATGGACATGATGGCGGTCAATCCGGTCGCGCGTGTCGTTGCGCCGCGGTTCTGGGGCGGGGTCATCTCGATGCCGTTGCTCGCGGCGTTGTTTTCGGCGGTCGGAGTTTTCGGCGGTTATCTCGTTGGTGTGGTGCTGATCGGTGTGGACGAAGGAGCGTTCTGGTCGCAGATGCAAGGGTCTGTCGATTTTCGTCTGGATATCTGGAACGGCATCATCAAGAGTTTCGTTTTCGGCGTCGCCGTGTCGCTGATTGCCGTGTTTGAGGGTTACGATGCCGTGCCGACGGCGGAAGGTGTATCGGCTTCGATCAAGAGGACGGTCGTGTATTCGGCGCTGGCGATCCTGGCGCTGGATTTCGTGTTGACCTCGTTCATGTTCCGGGGGGTTTGATGAGTCGCAAGTTGCTTGATTTGTGGGTGGGTTTTTTTGTCGTTTTTGGTTTCGCCGCCGTTTTGTTCCTGGCGTTGCGTGTCGGGAACATGTCGTCGGCCAGTTTTGCCGATACGTACCAGTTGACCGCCCGGTTCGATAACATCGGCGGCCTGAAGGTCCGCGGACCGGTGAAGAGCGCCGGGGTGGTCGTTGGCCGGGTTACCGATATCCGTTTCGATCCGCAAAGCTACGAAGCGCTGGTGACCGTTACGGTCGACAGCCGGTACCAGTTCCCTAAGGATACGTTCGCTTCGATCCTGACGGCCGGGTTGCTCGGCGAGCAATATATCGGGCTCGATGCCGGCGGTGACGAGAAGATGCTGAAAAGTGGCGATACCTTCATGAAGACGCAGTCGGCCGTGGTGCTGGAAAAGCTGATCAGTCAGTTCATGTTCAACAAGGCGTCAGAGACGCCGGATGCCCAATAGTGCGAAAGGAACAGGTCGTGAATTGCCATCCTTTGAAGCGTCTGTCCCTCGTTCTCGCTGTTGCCCTCGTTCTGCCGGGGTGTGCAACAACGGCAAGCCACCCGAAAGATCCGTTCGAAGGCTTCAACCGTGCCATGTTCGCTGTCCACGAAGGCGTCGATACGGTGCTCAAGCCGGTCGCCAAAGGCTACGACGAGGTGACGCCCGATCCGGTCAAGACCGGTATCGGTAATTTCTTCGGCAACCTCGCGGATGTCTGGATTGCCGTGAACAATCTTTTGCAGGGGAAACTGACGGAGGGGGCTTCGGACGTCGGTCGCTTCCTGGTCAATTCGACTGTCGGGATCCTCGGTTTGATCGATGTGGCCAGTGAAATCGGACTCGACAAGCATGACGAGGACTTCGGCCAGACCTTGGGTTACTGGGGCGTTGGCGACGGCCCGTATTTGTTCTGGCCGGTCATCGGGCCGAGGAATGTGCGCGATACGCTTGGCTTCGTGGTGGATGTGTCGGCGGACCCGGTGGGGCATCTTGAAGACGTTTCGGCGCGGAACACATTGATTGGTGTTCGGCTCATCGATTATCGGGCCAGCCTGCTTCCGGCCGACAAGGTTGTCGAAGAAGCCGCCTTCGACAAGTACAACTACCTGCGTAACGCTTATTTCCAGAATCGTCGCAGCGTGATCCATGACGGGAATCCGCCCCCGCTCGAGGACTGAAGGGCAATCGACTGAATGAGGATACTTATGGTTAAGAAGTGGTTGTTGGTGCTCTGTCTTGGGTTGGGCTTGTCCGTTTCCGGCGCATTCGCGCAAGAAGGTTCCCCCGATGCGCTGATCAAGCAAGTGACGGAAGAAGTGTTGTCCATCGTGCGGCAGGACAAGGATATCCAGAACGGCAACACGCGCAAGGCGATTGAACTGGTCGAGGTCAAAGTTCTGCCGCATTTCAACTTCCAGCGGATGACGGCCCTGGCCATGGGGCGGGACTGGAACAAGGCCGATCCGGAGCAGAAAAGGCGTTTGTCGGAGGAGTTCAAGACGCTGCTCGTCCGGACCTATTCGAATGCCTTGACGGGATATCGCGACCAGACCATCCGCTACAAGCCCACGCGGATGCAGGGGGATGCGACCGATGTCGTGGTGAAGACGGAAATCCACCAGTCCGGCGGAAAGCCGATTCAGCTGAACTATTCGCTGGAGAAGCAACCGGAAGGCTGGAAGGTCTATGACGTGATCGTCGCCGGCGTCAGTCTGGTAACCAATTATCGTGATACGTTCAACCAGGAGGTTCGGGCGAACGGTGTCGATGGGCTGATCCAGATGCTTGTCAACAAGAACAAGCAGACTGAAGCCGACAAGAAATGATCGAAAAAAAGGACGGTCGGTACGTTGTTGTCGCGCCGATGTTGATGGCCAACGCCCGGGACCTGCTCCTGGCGGGACGGGCGCTGCTGAGTGGTGAAACGGCCGAGGAGTTTACGCTGGATCTTGACCAGGTGCAGGACGCGGATTCGTCGGCGCTAGGCGTGATCTTTGGTCTGATCCGTACCGCTGGTGCATGCGGTAAACGGATTCGAGTCGCCAATCCCTCTTCGGGATTGATCAGCCTGGCTGCGCTGTACGGTGTTTCCGACTCGCTTCCTCTCGGCTGATTTGCCTCGGCCAGCTAACTCCTTCTCCAGATTCGTTTCGTGATGCGCGCCGCAGTGTCTGTAACGCAAGTTGCCAAGGCATTCGGGAGTTTGCGGGCGCTTGATGGCGTGTCGCTGGAGATTGCCGAAGGGGAATTCTTCGGCTTGCTCGGGCCGAACGGGGCCGGGAAAACGACACTTATCTCGTGTCTTGCCGGACTCGTGCGCGCGGACTCCGGCTCCCTTGAGGTGATGGGGCATGATGTCCAGACAGACTACCGCAGTGCACGCCGGTTGCTCGGTGTCGTCCCGCAGGAACTGGTATTCGACCCGTTTTTCACGGTGCGCGAAACACTGCGCATCCAGTCGGGCTATTTCGGCATTCGCCGGAACGACGACTGGATCGACGAAATTCTGGAGAACCTCGACCTCACGGCCAAGGCGGATACCAACATGCGGCGTCTCTCCGGAGGAATGAAACGGCGTGTGCTCGTTGCCCAGGCGCTGGTACACAAACCTCCGGTGATCGTTCTAGACGAGCCGACTGCCGGGGTTGATGTCGAATTGCGCCAGGGGCTCTGGGCTTTCGTCAGACGTCTCAATAGTGCCGGCCATACCGTCATTTTGACAACGCATTATCTGGAGGAAGCCGAGGAACTCTGCGGGCGCATCGCGATGCTCAAGCAAGGGCAGGTTGTTGCGCTGGATACGACCCAGCGTTTGCTGGAGCGCTCTTCCGGGCGAACCCTGAGCTTGCGTGTTGACCGACCGGAGCGGCTCCCTGGCGATTTGCGTGCTCGGGCCGTCGAACGTGACGGGTTCCTCAATTTCTCGTTGCCCAGCTGTCAGGACGTCGAACCGCTGCTTGCAAGTGTGCGTGAATTCGGGTGCGCGATCCAGGATATTCGCCTGACCGAAGTCGATCTGGAGGACGTTTTCGTTTCCGTCATGCAGGGTAAGCATGAGAGCGAGGCCGAGGACGGGCGATGATCGGGTTCAGGACTCTGTTCTACAAGGAGGTGTTGCGTTTCTGGAAAGTCGGCTTTCAGACCATCGCCGCTCCGGTCTTGACAGCATTGTTGTACCTGCTGATCTTCGGGCACGTTCTGGAAGATCGGGTGCAGATCAATGGCGTGGGATATACGGCGTTTCTGATTCCCGGATTGGCAATGATGTCGGTCATGCAGAATGCCTTCGCCAACAGTTCGTCCAGCCTGATTCAGGCAAAGGTTACGGGGAGCATCGTCTTCGTTCTGCTGCCCCCGATTTCCTACGTCGAATTTTTCATGGCTTATGTCGTTGCCGCCGTCCTGCGCGGCATGATGGTCGGATTGGGTGTGCTGGCTGTGACCGTCTGGTTCGTGCCGGTGGAGGTGGTAGCGCCGGGGTGGATCGTGATCTTCGCGCTCGTGGCGGGAGGCGTGATGGGGGCGCTGGGGATGGTAGCGGGCATCTGGGCCGACAAATTCGATCAGTTGGCGGCCTTCCAGAATTTTCTGATCATGCCGCTGACGATGTTGTCCGGAGTATTCTATTCAATCGGATCCTTGCCCGCCTTCTGGCAGGGTGTGTCGCATTTCAATCCGGTGTTTTATTTGATCGACGGATTTCGCTACGGATTCTTCGGTGTGTCGGACGTTTCGCCCGGTAGAAGCCTGGTCGTCTC
Source organism: Propionivibrio pelophilus DSM 12018 (assembly GCF_059569095.1). Classification (NCBI taxonomy): domain Bacteria; kingdom Pseudomonadati; phylum Pseudomonadota; class Betaproteobacteria; order Rhodocyclales; family Rhodocyclaceae; genus Propionivibrio; species Propionivibrio pelophilus. Next base: position 18,920 of record NZ_JCANUT010000020.1, read on the forward strand.
GGCGCTGTTTCTTCTAATGATTGCGCTGGCAACCTTGGCGTTGCTGCGCAAGGGATACAAGTTGAGGTATTGAGTCATGATGCTGGCCGAACAGGTGAAAAAACTGATCGCGGACGGACTGTTGTGCGAGGAATTGCAGGTGCTGGGAGACGGTGAGCATTTTGAAGCGCTCGTCGTCAGTTCGCTCTTTCTCGGCAAGAGTCGTGTGCAGAGGCAGCAAATGGTCAATGCCGTGCTGCGCTCGTATTTCGATAGTGGAGAGCTGCATGCACTTTCGATGAAGACCGTTACTCCCGACGAGTGGAGCGCACTGCGTGGATAAATTGTTGATTGAGGGCGGCGAGCCGCTCGTCGGCGAAGTGGCCGTGTCCGGCGCCAAAAACGCGGCATTGCCGATTCTCTGCGCCAGTCTGCTGTGCCCGGATACTCTTCGCCTGGGCAACGTTCCACACCTCAACGACATTTCGACGATGCTGCGCTTGCTTGGCCAGATGGGCGTTGTCGTCGCACTCGACGGTAACGAGGCGGTGACTCTCGACAGTGCGGGGCTGAGCAATCCGTTTGCTCCGTACGACATGGTCAAGACCATGCGCGCATCCATTCTTGTTCTCGGGCCTCTACTGGCCCGGTGCGGCGAGGCGCGAGTATCGCTGCCGGGTGGTTGCGCTATTGGCGCACGGCCTGTCGACCAGCATATCAAGGGCTTGCAGGCCATGGGGGCGGACATCCGTGTCGAGGGGGGCTATGTCCATGCCACCGCTAAACGGCTCAAGGGCGCACGCATAGTCACCGACATGGTAACGGTGACCGGCACGGAAAACCTGATGATGGCGGCAACCCTCGCGGAAGGCGAAACCGTCATCGAAAACGCGGCACGTGAACCGGAGGTCGTTGACCTGGCCAATTGCCTGATCGCGATGGGGGCGAACATCGCCGGCGCCGGAACGGACCGAATCTGCATCCGGGGCGTCGAGCGTCTGCACGGCGCTACTCACTCGGTCATGCCGGATCGGATAGAAACAGGGACTTTCCTGTGCGCGGCCGCGGCGAGCGGTGGTGACATCACGTTGGCGCGCACCTCTGCGGTGTGGCTTGACTCGGTTATCGAGAAGTTGCGTGAAGCGGGGTGCGTGATCGACTGCGCCGATGATTCGATACACCTCAAGGCGCCGCAGCGCCTGAAAGCCATCAGCCTGCGAACCGCGCCGTATCCCGCTTTCCCGACCGACATGCAGGCGCAGTTCATGGCGATCAACTGCGTGGCGGACGGCTCGGCAGTGATACGGGAAACGATTTTCGAGAACCGCTTCATGCACGCGGTCGAGTTGATCCGGTTGGGTGCGGACATCAGGATCGATGGAAACACCGCGGTCGTCACGGGTGTGCCTAAGCTGGACGGCGCAACCGTGATGGCGACAGATCTGCGCGCTTCCGCCAGTCTGGTGATCGCGGGGCTTGTCGCCCGTGGGCAAACGCTGATCGAACGCATCTACCACCTTGATCGTGGCTACGAGCGTATCGAGGAGAAACTTGCCCGTTTGGGCGCGCGGGTTCGCCGCGTCAGATAACGTTTTTCTCTCCCCCTTGCCGATTGGTCAACTGGGTTGGCCAATCGGAATCCTCAGTGGTTTTATGCGGGCATGTGGCAGTGCAATGTTGGTGAGCAAGTCGCAAGATCTTGTTCGCTAATGTCGGTTAATCACATCTTGTGATTGCCTGTCAACGCGTTGTAGACTCGAAAAAAAGCGGAAATTGACAGTTCGCCGGCGCCTGGGGGGTGACCGGCCTTTGGTCAAAGGGGTGGCCAAAGGGTCCCGGTCATGCGCGGCCGGCACAAAGTCTCACTCAGCACAAAACTCAACAACCAGGAGGAGGGGGCGTGGACGTTCATCTGTATTTCTCGCTTATACCGGAGGCGCTGATTGCTTCCAATCTGACACCCGAACAATTCGGCCAGTACTACGCTACGGGTACAGGCTATAAATCCAAGGGGCAATGCCTGTTCTTCGAGGTCGATCCGGACTTCCGAAGCGACTACTTCGATATCCCGACTGCCATTCAGCGTTGCGTTCCGGCCGAAGACGGCTCGCCGAAGCATTCGGTCTATGTTTCCGTTTACCGCGTTCTCGAGCATCTCCCGCTCGCCGCGCTCGGCAAGCTGTACTTGACGACGGCTTACGGCCATACACTCGGTTTGGAGAAGGGCGAGTTGCCTGCCGAGAAGGATGGCTGCCTGCACCTCTACCAGGATCTCGTTCCAGTTAATAGTCTGGTTGTCAGCCATCTTGACCCGGTTGCCTTTTACCAGAGCGTGACGATTAATCCGGCGAAATTCATTCGTTTCCCGGGGTTGGTCTTTGTCGAGCTGGGGTTGGGGGCGCTGGCCGATGACCCCGAAAACGGGTCGGCAAACGACTTGCCGTATTCGTATATCCATCACTTGCGTGAGGCCTTGATGGTTCTCAAGGGCGGCAAGGACAGCAAGATGGTCCACCGGGTGCACTCGATGGAATTCCCCTACCGGATGGTCAAGAAGGGAGTCTATGTCGGGAACGGCGGCGATTTGGTGTTTTATCCGATGCTCTCTCATCATGAATTGAGAGATAAACACACCCAATGGTGGCGCTCCGCCAACGTCTGAGTTTTCGCGGCGGGGGGCCGGCTTGGTACGCCGCCGCGCATGACCATAATCAATAAAGCCTAGAGGTCCTATCTTGAACACTTACCTGATTCTTTCGACGCTTTCCGGTGTCGTTGCGCTGGTTTTTGCCTTCGTGCTGAGCAAGGAAATCAGTAACGCCGACGCCGGCAGCCCGAGGATGCGCGAGATTGCCGGATACATTCACGAAGGAGCGATGGCCTTTCTCTATCGTGAGTATCGCTATCTGGCGGTATTCATCCTCATCGTATTTGCCGTGCTCGCACTATTCATCAACTGGCAGACGGCAGTGTGTTTTGTCGGCGGGGCCTGCTGTTCGATCATGGCCGGCTTTTTCGGCATGCAGGTGGCGACGAAGGCCAACGTCCGCACCGCAGCGGCCGCGCAAACGGGTATGAATGCCGCTCTGCGCATCGCGTTTTCCGGCGGTGCCGTGATGGGGATGTCCGTTGCCGGTCTGGGTATGTTCGGCCTCGGTGTGCTTTATCTGCTGTTCGATCAGAACGTCAGCTACATCACCGGTTTCGGTCTCGGCGCGAGTTCGATCGCGCTGTTTGCCCGCGTCGGGGGCGGCATCTACACCAAGGCGGCCGACGTGGGGGCGGACCTGGTCGGCAAGGTCGAAGCCGGGATTCCCGAGGATGACCCACGCAATCCGGCGGTCATTGCCGATAACGTCGGCGACAACGTTGGCGACGTTGCCGGGATGGGGGCTGACCTGTTCGAGTCGTATTCTGGTTCGATCATCGGGGCTTTCGCGTTGGGGGCCGTCCTGTTCAAGAACGGCGAGGGTGTGCTCTATGTCTTCGGGCTTTGTGCCCTCGGTATTCTGGCGTGCATCGCCGGTGTGCTGATTGCCCGCGCCAGCAAGGGCGATAACCCGCAAGCGGCGCTCAACCTCGGTACCTACGTTGCCGGCGGGCTGACGGTCGTAATCTCCGGCGTACTCAGCCAGCTGGTCTTCGGCAATCTCAAGGCATTCGCCGCCTTGACGGCCGGCCTGATCGCCGGCCTGACCATCGGCAAGATCACCGAAATCTACACCTCGGCCGACTATCGCTTTGTCAAGACCATCGCCCGTCAATCGGAGACGGGCCCCGCGACGACCTTGATCTCGGGCATGGGCATCGGCATGTATTCGACCATGTGGCCGATGATCTGCATGGCCGTCGGGATGCTGGTTGCGTACTACGTCATGGGCGGCGCCAGCGATGCCTTTTCCGGCCTGTTCGGAATCTCTCTGGCGGCCGTCGGGATGCTGTCGATCACCGGGATCACGGTTTCGGTCGATGCCTACGGCCCGATTTCCGACAACGCCGGGGGTATTGCCGAAATGTCCGAGATGCCGAGCCGGATTCGCGAAATCACCGACAAGCTGGATGCCGTCGGCAATACTACGGCAGCCATCGCGAAGGGCTTCGCCATCAGCTCGGCGGCTCTGACCGCGCTGGCGCTGTTCGCCGCCTACGCCCAGGCCGTCAACTTGAGCAGCATCGACCTGCTCAATCCGCTGACCTTGGCCGGGCTCATGCTCGGCGCGATGATCCCCTTCCTCTTTGCGGCGTTGACCATGGAGGCGGTAGGCGATGCGGCGACGGACATGATCGAGGAAGTCCGGCGGCAGTTCCGCACGATCCCTGGGGTGATGGAAGGTACAACCAAACCGGATTACGCGAAGTGCGTCGATATCTCGACCGCCGCGTCGTTGAAACGCATGCTGTTGCCTGGGTCGCTGGCGATTATCCTGCCGCTGGCCATGGGCTTGCTGCTCGGCCCGGCAGCGCTGGCAGGATTTATCGCTGGCGCGTTGGTTACCGGCGTATTGCTGGCGATCTTCATGGCCAACTCCGGTGGAGCGTGGGACAACGCCAAGAAATACATCGAGGGCGGCGAGCATGGCGGCAAGGGAAGCTTCGCGCACAAGGCGGCGGTGGTCGGTGACACGGTGGGCGATCCGTTCAAGGATACAGCGTCGCCATCAATGAACATCCTGATCAAGCTGATGACCATCGTTTCGCTGGTGTTCGCGCCGGCAATCGTTCAATACGGCGGAATCGTCGAACAACTCGTAAAGTAGGTATCAGGAGTTTCTTGCTTCCTCGGCGAAGCTCTCGGCACAGGCTAGGGGCTTCGCTTTTTTGGATGTGTCTTGCGAGTGAGGTCATACGGTAAAATCAGACCTTTCAATGAGCGGGATGATCGTCGTGGAAGGCATTACCATTGCCCTGTCCAAGGGCCGTATTTTCGAAGAAACCTTGCCGTTGCTGGCGGCTGCCGGGATTGAGCCTCTGGAGAATCCGGAGACTTCGCGCAAGCTGATCATTCCGACGAATTGCGACGACGTGCGCGTGGTCATCGTGCGCGCGACCGACGCGCCGACGTATGTCCAGTACGGCGCGGCGGATATTGGCGTAGCCGGCAAGGATGTACTGATCGAGAACGGCGGCGAAGGACTGTACCAGCCGCTGGATCTGAAAATCGCCAAGTGCCGGATGATGGTGGCGATCCCCGCCGGGTTCGACTACGAAAACGCGGTTCGCCAAGGTGCACGTCTCAAGGTGGCGAGCAAGTACATCAATATTGCCCGCGAGCATTTCGCGGCCAAGGGTGTCCACGTCGATCTGATCAAGTTGTATGGCTCGATGGAGTTGGCTCCGCTGGCCGGCCTCGCGGACGCCATCGTCGATCTGGTGTCGACCGGCGGAACGCTGAAGGCCAATAATCTGGTCGCGGTCGAACACATCATGGATATTTCGTCACGCCTGATCGTCAACCAGGCTGCGCTCAAGTTGAAGCGCGAGCGTCTGGTGCCGATCATGGAGGCCATCACCAAGGCAGTCGGCGCATGATCGACATCAAGCGCTTTTCCAGTTGCGACGACGATTTTTCGCTGCGTCTCGATGCCCTTCTAGCCTTCGAGGGCGCTCAGGATGTGGCCGTCGAGCAGGCGGTGGCCGACATTCTGGCCGACGTCAAGGCACGGGGAGATGCGGCCGTCGTCGAGTACACAAATCGCTTCGATCGTCTGTCCGTGCGCGCGCTGGCGGAACTGGAGCTCTCGCGTGAAGAGCTCGCATCTGCGCTGGAACAGCTTCCCGTCGACCAACGGGAGGCGCTGGAAACGGCCGCGCAGCGGGTCAAGACCTATCACCAGCATCAGGTGGTGCAGGGCTGGCACTATGAAGAACAGGTGCCGGAGTTGGTCGGTACCTTGCTCGGGCAGAAAGTGACCCCGCTTGATCGCGTCGGTCTTTACGTACCGGGGGGCAAGGCGGCTTACCCGTCATCGGTATTGATGAACGCAATTCCGGCGAAGGTCGCCGGCGTCGGCGAACTTGTCATGGTCGTGCCGACACCGGGCGGTGACAGGAATCCACTCGTTCTGGCGGCGGCGGCCTTGGCCGGCGTCGACCGGGTGTTTTGCATCGGTGGTGCGCAGGCGGTTGGCGCGCTGGCCTACGGTACGCAAACGATCCCGCGCGTCGACAAGATTGTCGGCCCAGGCAACGCCTATGTTGCGGCTGCCAAGCGTCGGGTTTTCGGGATCGTCGGCATCGACATGGTGGCCGGGCCGTCGGAGATCCTTGTTGTATGCGACGGGAAAACAAAGCCGGACTGGGTGGCGATGGATCTTTTCTCCCAGGCCGAGCATGACGAATTGGCGCAATCGATTCTGCTGTGCCCCGATGGCGCGTACATTGACAAGGTGTTTGAGTCCATCGAGCGATTGCTGCCCACGATGCCGCGGCAGGAAATCATCCGCGCCGCACTCGAGAACCGCGGCGCATTGATTCAGGTTCGTGACCTTGACGAAGCCTGTGCGATCGCCAACCGGATCGCTCCCGAACATCTAGAACTCTCGCTCGTTGATGCCGATGCGTGGGTTGCCAAAATACGTAACGCGGGGGCGATTTTCATCGGTCCCTACACATCCGAATCGTTGGGTGACTATTGCGCAGGTCCGAACCATGTCCTGCCGACGTCGGGAAGTGCGCGTTTTTCCTCGCCCCTTGGTGTTTATGATTTTCAGAAGCGCAGCAGCCTGATTCGCGTTTCTCCGACGGGGTCGAAAACACTTGGGAGGGTCGCGCGTACCCTGGCCGATGGCGAAGGGTTGTCCGCGCACGCGCTCTCCGCCGCAATGCGTCTGGAACAGTGAAGTTCCCGGTTGCGCCTTCAAGGGCGCAACCGTTCTTGTTTTTCCTGCATATTTGTTGTTTTCCATGGCCTTCCTGGCTGCGGAGGCTTGTTGCATTCGTCGCGTATTTGTCGCGAATGGTGGTCAAAAAAAGAATTGCAAAATTGTTTCCACGGCAATAAAAATTTGTTATAAGATATTTTTTATGGGCTTGGTCCATGTTCTTCTAAATATTTTTATTGTCGTTGCACTAGCAATTCATTGGAGGGATCACATGAAGAAACGCATCGGGACGCTTTCGGCGATTGTAGTGGCGCTCGCTCTTTCCAGCTCGGCCATGGCCGCCACCGTGCTGAAGCTCGGCCATATCGCCGAGTCGACCAATCCTTACGGTCAGGGCGCTGACAAATTCGCCGAGCTCGTCAAGCAAAAGTCGAATGGCGACATCGAAATCAAGGTTTTCCCGTCCTCGTCTCTGGGAACTCAGAAGGAACTGATCGAGGGGCTGATCTACGGCACCGTTGACATGACGCTTACCGGAACCGCAGAACTGGGCACCTTCCAACCGCAAATGGCGATTTTCGACATGCCGTTCCTGTTCAAGGACCGCGCGCATGCCTTCAAGGCGCTGGACACGGTCGGTATGGAACTGGCCAAGCCGCTCGAAGCCAAGGGGCTGAAAATGCTCGGCTACATGGAAAACGGCATCCGTCACATGACCAACAACTCCCGCCCGATCAAGTCGCCCGCCGACATGAAGGGGTTGAAGATCCGCGTGATGAACAACAAGGTTTACGTGGAAATGATGAAGGCGCTGGGCGCTTCCCCGACCCCGATGTCCCTGGCTGAGCTCTATTCGGGCATGCAGGCTGGCGTCGTTGATGGCCAGGAAAATCCGAGTGCGCATATCTATACCAAGCGCTTCTACGAAGTGCAGAAGTACGCCTCGCTGACCGGCCATGCCTACGCGGCTGAGCCGTTCCTGATCTCGATGTCGACCTGGAAGAAACTGAAGCCGGAACAACAGGCCATCATCCAGTCGGCGGCGACCGAAGCGATTGCCTGGCAGCGCGCGCTGGCCGAAGCCAAGGACAGCGAGTTCTGGGACAAGATCAAGCAAACCGGCAAGATGGAAGTCATCACGGTTGATCGCAAGCCGTTCATGGACGCCACGGAGTCGGTGTACAAGCAGCTGGCCAAGACCGTTGGTCAGGCGAACGTTGACAAAATCAAGGCGCTGGAGAAGTAAAAGAGCAGTTACTACAGGAACCCGGGCAGCCGCACTGTCCGGGTTCTTTTTGCAGGAGGGCATGCGATGCTGGACGCAATTTTGGGCAAGGTGAGATCAGTCCTGTACTGGTTCTCGTTTGTCGCGATGATGGTCATGCTGGTGACCATTTTTGCGCAAGTCATTACGCGCTACGGGTTCGGTTATACGCCGGAATGGTCGGAAGAACTCGCGCGCTATCTGTTTGTATATGTGGTTTTCCTCGGGTCGGCGTTGATCATGGGCGAATCGGGCCATCTTTCCGTCGAGTTCCTGCCGAACCACTTCAAGGGCACCTTCGTCGGGAAGTTGCTGACGCTGCTTTCGCTGGTGTGCGGCTACCTGTTCGTGGCGATCCTGCTGACGCAAGGGGCCAAGATGGTACAGGTCATGACCTTCCAGGAGTCCCCGGGGCTGGAAATCTCGATGAGCTATATCTATGCCGTCATTCCGGTGAGTGCCACCTTGATGCTGCTCTATCTGATCCGGGACACGCTCCGGTTCGTCAAGGGTGAAGACGTCAAGCGTGAAGAAGTTCACGGCTAATCGGGGGAATAAAGCATGGATTATGTATTGCTCGCAGTTTTTCTCGGCCTGACCCTGCTCGGGGTTCCGGTCGCTTTCACGCTGGCCCTCGCGGTGGCCTCGATCCTGGTGTTCTTCATCGACAAGCCGCTGGTCATGGTTACCCAGATCATGTTCTCCGGCATCGATTCGTTCTCCTTCATGGCCGTGCCGTTCTTCATGCTGGCCGGGTCGTTCATGTCGGCGGGCGGGGTGACCATGCGCCTGGTCAACTTCTCGCAATCGCTGGTGGGCTCCTTCCGCGGCGGCCTGGCACAGACGGTGTCGGTTTCCGGTTGCTTCTTCGCGGCCATTTCCGGGTCGTCGGCAGCAACGACCGCGGCGCTCGGGACCACCATGGTCGACGCCATGGACAAGAAGGGCTACGGACGTGAGTGGGCGACGGGTGTGGTGGCGTCGAGCGGCGTGGTCGGTATCGTCATCCCGCCGTCGATCACCATGGTGGTCTATGGCGTCATCGCTGATGTGTCGATCGGCGAGATGTTCGTCGGTGGCTTCATCCCGGGAGCCCTGATGGGCCTTTCGATGATGATCGTCAGCTGGTACAAGGCCAAAAAGGCGGGAATCGAACCCGATGGACAGTTTTCCATTGCCGGGGTGGCGACCGCCTTCAAGGACTCGTTCTTCGCGCTGCTGACGCCGGTGATCATTATCGGCGGCATCTACGGCGGGATCTTCACGCCGACCGAAGCAGCGGCGGTGGCCGTGGTCTACGGAATTTTTGTCGGGCTGTTCATCTACAAGGAGCTGAAGTTCCGGGACTTTCCGAAGATCGTCTTCCAGGCGGTCATCGGCACGACCATGATCATGCTGCTGGTCGGCGCGGCCAACGTCTTTGGCTGGATGCTGACCAACCTGATGATTCCGCACCGGCTCGGCGAGTTCGTCGTCTCGCTCACTTCCTCGCCGATCATGTTCCTGATGGTCCTCAACGTGTTGCTGCTGGTGGCCGGAACGATGGTGAATGCTTCGGCGGCGGTGGTGATCCTGACCCCGATCTTCCTGCCGGTGGCCAAGACGCTGGGGATTGATCCGCTGTTCTTCGGCGTGCTGATGGTGGTCAACCTGGCGATCGGTTGTATCACCCCGCCGGTGGGTCTGGACCTGTTCGTGGCCAGCGCGATTACCAAGGTGCCGATCGAGAAGGTGATGAAGGCCTCGCTGCCGTACCTGTTCGCGTTGCTGGTGACGCTGGTTATCCTGACCACCAATCCGTGGATCATTACGGTCTTGCCGAATGCGTTGAAATAGCGATCGTTTGGGGACGGGCCGCTTCCCGGTGGGGGCTGGGAAGCGACTCCTGAAAGCCAGAAGGGGCATGCAGTTGCATGCCCCTTCTGGCGTCTACGCTACGGTGGCGTCAGCCAGCGGCGAGAATTTCCTTGAGCGCGTTGGTCAGCGCGGCGCAGTCAGCGTCCGTACCGATGGTAATCCGCAAGTGCTGGTCGATGCGCGGCAATCTGAAATGGCGAACGATGATGCTGCGTTCCCGAAGCTTCCCGGCAAGTGTTACGGCGTCGTGTTCTGGGTGGCGAGCGAAAATGAAATTCGCAGCGGAAGGGAGGACGTCGAATCCGAGTTCAGTCAGGCCAGCAACAAGGACGGACCGGCTATGCATTACGGCCTGTCGCGTCGTTTCGGAATACTCCACGTCGGCGAGCGCCGCGGCGGCGCCGACAATGGCCAGGCGGTCGAGCGGATACGAATTGAAACTGTTCTTGATGCGCTCGAGTCCTTCGATCAGCATCGGGTCACCAACGGCGTAGCCGACACGCAGGCCGGCCAGCGAGTGCGATTTGGACAGCGTGCGGACGACCAGGAGGTTGCGGAAACGATCGACCAGGGAAATCGCGGTTTCACCGCCAAAGTCGATATAGGCTTCATCGACGACGACCACGGAGCCGGGGTGCGCTACCGCCAGTCGCGCGATTTCTCCGAGCGGCAAGAGGTGCCCCGTCGGTGCGTTTGGATTGGCGATGATGATCCCGCCGTTCTCCATCATGTAGTCGTCTACGCGGATGGCGAAATGCTCGTCGAGCGGAATCGAAACGCTGCTCACGCCATGCAGGCCGCAATAGACCGGGTAGAAACTGTAGGTGATGTCGGGCAGGAGAACCGGCTTGTCGTGCTTGAGCAGAGCCATGAACACGTGGGCCAGGACCTCGTCGGACCCGTTGCCGACAAAGACATGCGCAGATGTCACCCCCAGGTCGGCGAAACGTGTGGCGACGGCCTGTTTCAGCAGATCGGCGTTCGGGTCTGGATAAAGCCGCAACGTGGCGCCATCTGCGCCGAGTTCTTCGCGCATGGCCGCAACTGCCTTGGGTGACGGCGGGTACGGGTTTTCGTTGGTGTTCAGCTTGACCAGGTTGGTCAGTTTTGGCTGCTCGCCCGGGGTGTACGGGGTCAAGCCATGAACGAGTGGGCTCCAGTATTGGCTCATGGGCGGTTTGAAAGGTCCGGTGCGGTGGAAGCACCAGATGGTATCATGCGGGCTTGACGACCGATCTTGCCCACGCGCCGCCTCAAGCGGCGAAAACCTCCGATCACGATTTCATCATGCGCCAGGCAGAAATAACCCGAAATACGCTGGAAACCCAGGTGTTCGTCCGACTTGAACTCGACGGGAGCGGGAAGAGCCGTTTTGCTACGGGTGTGCCGTTTCTCGACCACATGCTCGAGCAGGTGGCGCGGCACGGAATGATCGACCTTGAGGTGCAGGCGACCGGTGATCTGCATATCGACGCGCACCACACGGTCGAAGATATCGGGATTACTTTCGGGCAAGCGTTGGCTCAAGCTCTGGGGGGAAAGCAGGGAATCCGTCGTTATGGTCACGCCTACGTGCCGCTCGACGAAGCGTTGTCCCGGGTAGTTATCGACCTTTCCGGTCGGCCGGGCTTGTCGTTCGACGTCGATTTCACCCGCGCGACGATCGGTGCCTTCGATGTCGATCTCGTTCGCGAATTCTTTCAGGGGCTGACGAACCATGCGTTGATGACCCTGCACATCGATAATTTGCGCGGCGACAATGCCCACCATCAGGCGGAAACGGTTTTCAAGGCATTCGGTCGCGCCTTGCGCATGGCGATCGAACCGGATCCCCGTAGCGCCGGGACGATTCCCTCCACAAAGGGGTCGCTGTGATGACCAACAAGGCAGGAACGATCGCCGTCATCGATTACGGCATGGGGAATTTGCGCTCCGTCTGGCAGGCGCTGGTACATGTGGCCGAAGGCAGGGAAGTCGTCGTTACCGCCGATCCCGGCGTTGTGGCTTCCGCAGAGCGTGTTGTTTTTCCCGGACAGGGCGCCATGCCGGACTGCATGCGCGAACTTGACGCACGTGGATTGCGTCCCGTGGTCCTCGACGCGGCCAGGAACAAACCGTTTCTTGGCATCTGTATCGGTCTTCAGATGCTTTTCGAGCATAGCGAAGAGGGCGATGTTCCCGGGTTGGGGGTGTTTTCCGGAAGCGTTCGGCGCTTCCCTTCGGACAAGATGTTTTCTCGTTCCGGAGAACGGCTGAAAGTGCCCCACATGGGCTGGAACCAGGTCGAACAATGCGGTGAGCATCCCTTGTGGGCGCGTATCGATGACGGTTCGCGCTTCTATTTCGTGCACAGCTATTATGTCGATCCGGTCGATCGGGATTGCATCGCTGGCAGGACGGATTACGGAATATCCTTTACCAGTGCGGTGGCCCGGGATAATATCTTTGCCATTCAATGTCATCCGGAGAAGAGCGCGCAAGCAGGATTGACGCTATTGTCGAACTTCATTTCCTGGGCTCCCTGAGCACTTGCCGATCTCCGGTTACCGATTTTTTCAACCACCCTTCTGTTTTCCCAAAATGCTGATCATTCCCGCGATCGACCTGAAGGACGGGCAGTGCGTCCGTCTCAAGCAGGGCCTCATGGATGAAGCGACGGTCTTTTCCAATTCCCCTGGTGAACAAGCTGCTCACTGGCTCGAACAAGGTGCGCGTCGTCTGCACGTGGTCGACCTGAACGGCGCATTCGCCGGCAAGCCGAAAAACGAGAAGGCGATCCGGGAAATCGTCGACGCCGTTGGCGACGAGATTCCCGTCCAGTTGGGCGGTGGCATCCGCGATCTGGATACCATCGAACGCTGTCTCGACAACGGGGTCAGTTACGTCATCATCGGCACGGCTGCGGTGAAGAACCCTGGCTTCCTGCATGATGCCTGCAGCGCCTTCCCGGGGCAGATCATCGTCGGCCTCGATGCCAAGGATGGCAAGGTGGCAGTCGATGGATGGTCGAAGCTGACCAAGCATGACGTCATCGATCTCGCGAAAAAATGCGAGGACTACGGCGTCGAAGCCATCATTTACACTGACATCGGGCGTGATGGCATGCTTTCCGGAATCAACATCGAGGCGACGGTCAAACTGGCGCAGTCGCTGCGGATTCCGGTGATCGCCAGCGGCGGGTTGTCGAACATCGATGATATCCGCCGTTTATGCGCGGTCGAGAGCGAGGGCATCATGGGGACCATCGCCGGGCGCGCGATCTACGACGGATCCCTTGATTTCGCCGCCGCGCAAGCCGAGGCCGATGAGGCGGGCGGGGCGGACGAGGCCTGATCCACGCATGCATCTGTTTAACGATTCTGGAAGTTTGCCGTGGGTCTAGCCAAACGAATCATTCCGTGCCTTGACGTGACCGCCGGGCGGGTCGTCAAGGGTACCAATTTTGTCGACCTGCGCGATGCTGGTGATCCTGTCGAGATCGCCCGTCGTTACGACGACCAGGGCGCCGACGAGGTTACCTTTCTCGACATCACGGCATCGTCCGATCAGCGCGATATCATCCTGCATATCGTCGAGGCCTGTGCGGCACAGGTATTCATTCCTCTGACGGTCGGTGGCGGCGTACGCACCGTGGCTGATGTGCGGCGTTTGCTGAACGCGGGCGCGGATAAAGTGAGCATGAACACCGCGGCGGTCAATAACCCCGATCTGGTTGCGGAGGCTTCTGCCAAGGTCGGCAATCAATGCATCGTGGTGGCGATCGACGCCAAGCAGGTGGCGCCCGAAAAATGGGAGGTGTTCACTCATGGCGGGCGCAACCATACAGGACTTGACGCCGTCGATTGGGCTTGCCGCGTGCAGGAACTCGGTGCCGGCGAAATTCTCCTGACCAGCATGGACCGCGATGGCACGAAAAACGGTTTCGATCTGGCGCTGACCCGTGCCGTGTCGGATGCCGTGGCTATTCCGGTGATTGCCAGTGGCGGCGTCGGCAACCTGCAACATCTCGCCGACGGCGTTTCGATCGGCGGGGCAGATGCCGTCCTGGCCGCCAGCATTTTCCACTTCGGCGAATATACGGTGCGGCAGGCCAAGGAGTTCATGCGCGATCGGGGTATCGAGGTTCGCCTGTGAGTGATCTGGATGCAAGCCAGTTCTGGCTCGATGCGCTGAAGTGGGACGAAAACGGGATGATCCCCGCCATTGCCCAGGATGTTGCGAGCGGCCGGGTGGTGATGTTCGCCTGGATGAACCGTGAGTCATTACAGGAGAGCGTAGCGACCGGCAATGCTGTCTATTGGTCGCGCTCGCGCAAACGCCTGTGGCGCAAGGGCGAAGAGTCGGGACATGTGCAGAAGATCCGGACGATTCGCGCGGATTGCGACGGTGACGTATTGCTGCTTGCCATCGAGCAGATTGGCGGCATCGCTTGCCATACCGGCCGCGAAAGCTGCTTCTTCCTCGAATTAAACGGTGATCGCTGGGTTGCCGCCGATCCCGTCTTGAAAGATCCAAAGGATATCTACGCAAAATGAGTGACGAAAACGTATTGCTCCGCTTGTCGGAGATTCTGGCGTCGCGTCGGCACGCCGATCCAACGACGTCCTATACGGCCAAGTTGTTTGCCAAGGGGCCGGATTCGATCCTGAAGAAAATCGGGGAGGAGTCCGCCGAATTGATCATGGCGGCCAAGGACGGCAAGCCGGAAAACATTATTTATGAATCGGCGGATGTGTTTTATCACGTGCTCGCGTTGCTGGCGTTCTATGAACTGGGGGCCGAGGATGTGCTCGAGGAACTTCAGCGCCGTGAGGGAACCTCCGGTATCGCCGAGAAGAACTCGCGGACTGCCGGTTAGGAGGCTCCATGTCTGACTGCCTGTTTTGCAAGATTGCGCGTGGCGAAATCCCTGCGCGCAAGGTCTTCGAGGACGAAATGGTACTCGCGTTTCACGATATCAATCCGGCGCGGCCGATGCACCTTCTGGTTATTCCCAAGCGCCATATCGAATCGTTGCAAACGGCCACCGAAGCCGACGAACCCGTGCTCGGACGCATGCTTTTCGTGGCGAACCAACTGGC
Organism: Propionivibrio pelophilus DSM 12018; assembly: GCF_059569095.1. Classification (NCBI taxonomy): domain Bacteria; kingdom Pseudomonadati; phylum Pseudomonadota; class Betaproteobacteria; order Rhodocyclales; family Rhodocyclaceae; genus Propionivibrio; species Propionivibrio pelophilus. The sequence goes on from NZ_JCANUT010000020.1 coordinate 33,922, forward strand.
CAAGGAAAACGGTAGTCCGGACGGTTTTCGTGTCATCATCAACAACGGGCGGGTCGGCGGGCAGGAAGTTCCCCATCTTCACGCCCACGTCGTCGGCGGGCCGGAACCGGTCGGACCGATGCTCAAGCGCAATTAAGGAGATTCATCATGGGAAGTTTCAGTATCTGGCATTGGCTAATTGTCTTGTTGATCGTCATGCTCGTTTTTGGCACCAAGAAGCTGCGCAATATCGGTGAAGATCTTGGCGGAGCTGTCAAAGGTTTCAAGGAAGGCATGCGTGAAGGAACGGCAGAAAACAAGCCGGCAGAGACGCCTTCGGAACAGATTTCCGGCGGTCAGACGATCGAAGGTGAAGTCAAGGAAAAAACCAAGTCATAACAACTGGCCGGGGTCTTGGCGCCGCTCTTCGGGCATTTGTCCTTCATTAGTTTGTTTGCCGAGCGTTCGCGCTATTTCCTCGTGACTGAACCTCTATGTTCGATATAGGCTTTTCGGAACTTCTCGTCGTGGGAGTGGTAGCGCTCGTAGTCATCGGACCGGAGCGTCTACCGAAGGTTGCCCGCACCGCCGGAATCTTGCTCGGGCGAATGCAGCGTTACGTTAACAACGTCAAGGCAGACATCAGCCGGGAAATGCAACTGGATGAACTGAAGAAATTGCAGGCGGAAATGCAGGAATCCGCCCGCAATTTCGAGCAGACTATCGCCGCAGAGGTGCAGACGATCGGGAAAGATGTCGGCGAGGCAGTCGAGTCGGTAAAGGAAGGATTGCCTGAACCTGTGAAGCAGCCCAAGTCTGCGGCGGAGACGCAGAATGTGCCTGCTCCGGATGCTCCTCGCGCCTCACTGCCTGACGATTCATCGAACCCGACGAAGACAGGTGCTTGACGATGGACCAGCCAGAGCAATCGTTTCTTACTCACCTCATTGAGCTGCGAGATCGCCTGATCAGGGCGATGTTGTCCATTCTGGTCGTCTTTCTGTGTCTGTTCCCTTGGGCAAAAGAGCTGTATGCGCTGCTGGCGCAACCGTTGTTGGCGACCTTGCCGCAAGGGGGGCAGATGATCGCGACGGACGTGGTCGGCGTGTTCCTCGTTCCAATGAAGGTGGCGTTGATGGTGGCTTTTCTCATCGCCTTGCCCTACGTCCTTTATCAGGTTTGGGCCTTCGTCGCTCCGGGGCTCTATGCGCATGAAAAGAAGCTTGCGTTGCCGCTGGTCGCGTCGAGTGTGCTGTTGTTCTTCGTCGGAATGTCGTTCGCGTATTTCCTGGTCTTTCCGACGGTGTTCGGCTTCATGGCCAACGTTGCTCCTGAGGGCGTGGCGTGGATGACCGACATCGAGAAATACCTGTCGTTCGTCATGACCACGTTCGTAGCGTTCGGGGTGGCGTTTGAAGTGCCGGTGATCGTTGTGGTGCTGGTGCTGGTCGGCATCGTGGAATTGTCCACTTTGAAGGAATGGCGCTCTTACGTTGTTGTCGGTGCTTTCGTCATTGCAGCCATATTCACGCCGCCGGATGTCGTTTCGCAGTTGATGCTGGCGATTCCGCTCTGCCTCTTGTACGAACTGGGTATGTTGATGGCGCGTTTTGTGCGGAAACGCGGAGAATCCGGGCCAGCGCGCCTGGAAGGGCCTCAAGACGCTTCCTGAAGCCAGCGCTCCCTGAAAAACGGGCGTCGGTCAGTCTCGGTTCCCGCGCAGCGGCGGTCTCTTTCCGATTCGGAGTTCGGTCTCGACGACTTCCTTCTGGCGGCGGAAAGTGAATAGCGCCTTTTCTCCCGGCGTCAATGCGGCAATCAGGTCGAGCATCGCTTGCGGGTCCCTGACCGGTTTCCCCGCGACGGACAACAGGATGTCCCCGGGTTTGACTCCGCCGGCATCGGCCGGTCCGCCGCGCTGAACGCCTGCGATCAAGGCGCCTTCCGTCGAGGCGAGTTCGAAGGAATCTGCCAGTTCCTGATTGATCTCCTGGGCTTCGATACCAATCCAGCCGCGGGTGACCGCGCCGGTGCGCACGATCTGCTCCAGTACATTGCTGGCGGTCGAAACGGGGATTGCGAAGCCGATCCCGAGCGAGCCACCGGAGCGAGAATAAATCGCGGTGCTGATGCCGATCAGGTTGCCTTTTGCGTCCACCAGCGCGCCGCCGGAGTTGCCGGGGTTGATGGCGGCGTCGGTCTGGATGAAATTTTCGAACGTATTGATGCCGAGGTGCGAGCGGCCGAGCGCCGAGACGATGCCCATCGTTACCGTTTGTCCGACGCCGAACGGGTTGCCGATGGCCAGAACGACGTCGCCGACAATGACGTCGTCCATCCGGCCGAGGGAAATCGCCGGAAATTCGCGGATGCCGTCCTTGCCGGACTCAAGCTTCAACACGGCGAGGTCCGTTTCCGGGTCGCCGCCGACGGTTTGCGCGCTGAGCGTCTTTCCGTTGTCGAGCACGACCTCGATCTGGTCGGCGTTCTCGACAACGTGATAGTTGGTCAGGATATAGCCATCGGCGCTGACGATTACGCCTGATCCGAGTCCGGATTTGCGGGAATCGTCGATGTCACCTTCGTCGCCGAAGAAGTGCCGGAACAGCGGGTCTTCGGCCGTCGGAGTCTGTTGGGATGGTTGCTTTTGCGAGGTGAAAATATGCACCACCGACGGCAGCGCTCTTTTGGCAGCGCCACGGAACGAACTGCCGGTAGCCGGCATGTGGTCCGTCGTTTCTTCCGGGAGCGGCCAATGAATCGACCAATCCGGTTTTAGCAACGAAACGACAAACAGGATGGCGAGACTGACGGTGACGGTTTGTGCAAAAATCAGCCAGAGTCTGCGCATGGGATATTGATTCGGAGATGGCGTTATGAGACGCGAAGAGTTGGTGCAGTACCTCGACGAGTTGCTCGAGACGGGACGATTCAAGGATTATTGCCCAAACGGGTTGCAAGTGGAAGGAGCCAGGGAGGTGCGGTCGATCGTTGCTGGTGTCACGGCCAGCCAGGCGCTGATCGACACGGCGATCGCGCGCGGTGCAGATACCTTGTTGGTGCACCATGGCTGGTTCTGGCGCGGCGAGGATGGTCGTGTGACCGGTTTTCGCAAGGCGCGCATGCGCTCGCTGATGCTGCATGACATCAATCTGATCGCTTACCACCTGCCGCTGGATGCGCATTATGGGCTGGGAAACAACGCTCAACTCGCATCTCGCCTCGGCTGGGAGGTCGAAGGGCGCTTTGGCGAGCAGGAGATCGGCTTTTATGGGCGCTTGCCGCAAGCGGTGTCGTTGTCGGATTTTTCACAGTCGATAGCCGCAAAGCTGGGGCGCCAACCGTTTGTCGTGGGCGACGGCGAGCGTCAGATCGGCCGTGTCGCCTGGTGCTCCGGAGGCGCGCAAGGTTATTTCGAGCAGGCTGTGGCGTTGGGTGTCGATGCGTATCTGTCCGGGGAAATTTCGGAGCAAACGGTGCATCTTGCGCGGGAGTCGGGCGTCGCCTTCATCGCGGCCGGGCATCATGCCACGGAGCGTTTTGGGGTTCAGGCGTTGGCCGAGAATTTGCAGGCACGCTTCGGTGTTTCATGCGAGTTCGTCGATATCGACAACCCGGTGTGATCAGTTTGGGGATTTCGCCGGAGAACCTGTGATGGTTGGCGATGTGGCAGGGATATTACTGCTCGGCGCCGATGATGGGTGCCGCTATATTCCGACCGGAAGGCCTGCCTGGAGTGGCTTGGCGTCTTGTTGCCGCAACGATGGTGAATCGATCGGCGAACTGTTATTTTCCGGTCGGAGTTTGCCCTGTCATGACCTGGCAGGCTTAGCGTGCGCCAGCTGCACTGGTGCTCAGTTTGCCTTCAGCGGCCTTGCGGTAGGCTTCGAGGGCGGCGTCGCGTGCTTCACCAACCAGAGCGTAGAGCTTGACGAGTCCGTAGCCGCCAACAACTGCCAGTGCCGCAACGATCAGACGAAGTTCGAGGCTGTGCTCAAAGAGGAAGCTAGAGTTGAGTTCCATGATGTTTCCTTTTACAAGAGTGGTTGAACTGCGTTTATCAGTGTGAAACGTCGTTTCATCTGACGGGATGAATCGTAACAAGCGGGCACAGGGGCGTCTGTTGGCTCTTTTTCGGGCTTGTGTAACGGGCGTCCGGCTTTTGTAACGGCGTGTGATGTTCGAAACTTTCATTGGGCCGCGCTGTGTTCGCGCGTCGAGCATTCCGGGCATGGCGAAGTTGCGGTAGCCTGAAGCGCTGTCTTCTTCCCTTCGGTCCGCTCATGTTCCTTGCCCAATCCCGGTTGATTGTCGTTCAAGCCTGGCCGATGCTCGTGGCCCAGGTGGCCTCGATGGGCATGATGGTCATCGATACCGTTCTGCTCGGGCATTTCGGTACGGACGATCTCGCCGCGGTCGCTGTCGGCAGCGGGATCTATGTCGCGGTGATCCTCGCGCTGGTCGGGATCGTTCAGGCCGTGTCGCCGATCGTCGCCCATCTGAAAGGAGCCGGGCGCGAGGATGAAGTCGCCGGCGCGCTGCATCAGGGCGTCTGGCTGGCACTGGCAATGTCCTTGCCGGGTATCGTTGCGCTGCTTTACCCCGATCCGCTGTTGGCGCTATCCACGATCGAACCGGTCATTGAGGCCAAGGTGCGCGCGTATCTTGCGGCGCTGGCCTGGGGCGTTCCCGCGTGGCTTCTGTACCGGACGTTTCATGCGTTCTGCATTGCTGTCGGGCAGCCGCGTCCGTTGATGATCATTTCCCTCGGTTGCACGCTGGCGCACGGTGCGCTGGCCAGCGTGCTGGTCAACGGACTGTCGGGGAGTTCGGCACTTGGTGCCGTCGGTTGCGGCATTTCGAATGCGCTGATCGGCTGGCTGGCACTCGTTGCCAGCCTCATCTACATTCTGACCAGCGAGCGACTGAAGTGCTACCGCCTGATGCAGGGATGGCGACCCCCCTGCTGGTCTGATCAGAAATCCTTGCTGCGCCTCGGGATGCCGATGGGGATGTCCAATTTCGTGGAAATCTCGGCATTCACGCTGGTGGCCTTATTCGTAGCGCAACTCGGTGCTGCCGTGGTGGCCGGGCATCGGGTGATTGCCAACCTGGCCGGCCTTTGCTACATGCTGCCGCTGTCGCTGGCCGTGGCAACGCTGGCACAGGTGGGGCTCGCCGCCGGTGGGCGAGATTACGCAAGGGCGCGTGTCTCGGCGATTGCCGGCGTGCTCATTGCTTCCATACTTTCGGCACTCCTCGGTGGACTGCTGTGGATGTTCCGCGAACCGCTGACAGGCGCGTATTCGAATGACTCGGCCGTGCAGAACGTTAGTCTTTCTCTGATCGGCTTCATGGCGGCGTATCAGTTGTTCGATGCTGCCCAGACCGTGGCGGCGCACGCGTTGCGCGGCTACAAGATCACCTTCTGGCCGATGCTGGTGCATGTCGCCGCATTCTGGGGCGTCGGCCTTGCGGGAGGCTGGTGGCTGGCCTTCCGGACGCAGTCGCCGATGGGGGCGGCAGGATTCTGGCTGGCTTCGCTGCTCAGCCTGATTGTCGCCGCGATGCTTCTCGTCGCGATGATGTGGTCGGCGATGCGCCCCCAGGGGGGTGGAGAACGGGCAGGCTGATTGCTCCCGCCGCCGGCTATACTGACAGGGCGTCATCTTTGCCGGGATGTGTTTGTTCAAAACGTTTCTATGACAGAGGGGGGCATGATGAGATCGCTCAAAATCCGGATGATCGTGTTTGTTCTTGCCATCTTGACGGTGGTTTCGGCACTGCTTTGCGGCGTGGCCTACGTCAAGACGCGGGAGGCGTTGCTGGCGTCGATCCATCAGCAGGTCGAGCAGGCGGCTGCGGGGAAAATGAGTTTTGTCACTGAATGGGTGAGTTCGCGTCAGACCGTCGTGGCGTCGACTCTGGGGCGTTTCGGTACGGGTGAATTGAAGCCGATTCTCGACCAGGCCAGGGAGGCGGGCGGCTTCGACGACATGTACATCGGCCAGCCGGACAAGACGATGACCCAGTTTTCGCAGGCGACGCCGGTGCCGCCGGGCTACGATCCGACGGTTCGGCCGTGGTACGTCGCCGCAGCGGCTTCACAGAATGCGATTGCCTCACCCCCGTACATCGATGCGTCGACCAAGCGTCCGATCATCACCTTTGCCAAGGCGCGGCGCGACGGTGGGGAGGTGGTTGCCGTGGCGGGGGGCGACGTGACCTTGCAGCGCATCGTCGACGAAATTCTCTCGGTCCGTCTGCCGGGTGATGGCTACGCGTTCCTGATTACCAAGGACGGACTGGTGATCGCCCATCCGGCCAAGGACTCCGGCCTGAAAAAGATTGCCGACGTCGAGCCGGGCTTCGATCTCGCGTCATTTCCGGCCGATGGCAGGATTCACGCGCGGAAGACCGGCGCCGGTGAGATGCTCAGTGCGCTTTATCCCGTTGGCGATACCGGGTGGTTGCTGGGCGTGATGGTGCCGGAAGACAAGGCAACCAAACCAGTCGATCAACTGATGTATGGCATGCTCGGCCTGATGGCGATCGGCCTCGTGGTGGCCTTCTTCGTCATGTCGTTCGGCATCAGCCGGATGATGCGCGGCATTTCCGCGCTACGCGACACGATGCAGGGTATGGCGATGGGCGGCGGCGACCTGACCGTTTCCTTGCCGGTGGATAGCCATGACGAGGTCGGCCAGACCAAGGATGCGTTCAACCGCTTCGCCGCGATCCTGCGCGGGATGGTCAGCGAGATCAAGAACGACTCGTCGAAGCTGATCGAGGGGATCGAGCGGGTGGCCAAGGCGACCGAGGATATCAGCGGAGGCTCAAAGGAGCAGGCGTCGTCGGCCAACGCCACTGCCGCGGCCATCGAGGAAATGACCGTCAGCATCAGCCACATCGCCGATTCGGCGAAGAACGCCGAGCAGTTGACGCGCGACGCCGGGCAGGCTTCGCAGCAGCTCGCCACCGATGTCATGGAGACTGCCGAAGAGATTGCACGCATCTCGACGACTGTCCGGCAACTCGAAACGGTGCTGCATGAACTCGACGGGCGTTCGGCGCAGATCAGCACGGTTGTGGGAGTCATCAAGGAAATCGCCGACCAGACCAACCTGTTGGCGCTCAACGCCGCGATCGAGGCGGCGCGGGCGGGCGAGCAGGGGCGGGGTTTCGCGGTGGTTGCCGACGAAGTGCGGAAACTGGCCGAGCGGACGGGCGTCTCGACCGTGGAGATCGGCGACACGATCCGCCTGATCCAGGAGGAAACGAAGAAGGCGGTGGCCAGCATGGAAGAGGCCGTACAACAGGTTCACCGCGGTGTCGAAAAATCGCAGGCGGTGACGTCGTCCATTTCCCAGATCGAGCAGAACGCCCAGGTCATCGAACAGGCGCTGGTGACGATCGCCTCGGCAACCTCCGAACAGTCGCTCGCCAGCCAGGAGATCGCCCGCAACATCGCGCGCATGCACGAGATGACCGAAAGCGCCGACGCGTCGATCCAGGAAACGCAGACCGAAACCGACCGCCTGCGCGGGCTGGCTCGCGACGTCCGCGTGCAGATGGACAAGTTCCGGGTGTAACGTAGCCTGTGGCCGGGGGCTACCCCGGCCCTTCTCGGGGCGTCAGCCGCCCAGCCAGGCTTCGCGTAGACCGTTCGTTGCCGGCGTACAGGTCAGCTTGGCGGAATCTTCAGCGTGTGGCCCGAGTGCGACGGTGAATTTCATCAGTTCATCGCGGCGGAAGGCGTGGATCGTCAGCGTCTCGCCGGGTTGGTATCGGCCGAGGATCGGATCGAGATTCTTCGCGGTGACGCGCAATCCGTCAATGGCGACCAGCACGTCGCCGGCCGAGAGCCCGGCGGTTTGTGCCGCGCTTCCGTCGTAAACCGTGGCCAGGCGGAGGTCGTTGCCTTCGCTGGCCGTCTTGAAGCCGAGCGAAGGTGTCTTGGCTTTCTCCCAGGCCAGACTAATTCCGAAGGGGGCGAGCAGCGTTTTCAGCGGCAGGTCGCGAGTGCCGTGGATTGTTTCGGTGAAAAAGCGTTTCAGATCGAGGCCGGAGAGTTCTTCGGCAATCCGCCGCACGTCGTCGTCGTCCACGCCGTGGCCGGTCTGGCCGAAGCGCTGCCAGAGCACGCGAATCACGTCGTCGAGCGAGACGGTGCTTTTCCGGCGCAGCGTGAGGTCGAGCGCCAGCGCGGCGAGCGCGCCCTTGGCGTAGTAGCTGACGACTGCGTTCGGCGTGTTTTCGTCCGGCCGGTAGAACTTGCTCCAGGCGTCGAAGCTCGATTCAGCGAGCGACTGGCGCAGGCGGCCGGGCGCGCGGTGCACGTTGCTGATCGTTTTTGCGGTGAGTTCCAGCCAGTCCTTCCGGCCGATGACACCGCTACGCAGCAGCGCGAGATCGTCGTAGTACGAAGTGATGCCTTCGAACGCCCACAGCTGCGTCGTGTAGTTTTCCCGGTCGAGGTCGTAGGGGACGAAGGCGGCGGGCTTGATGCGCTTGACGTTCCAGGTGTGGAAGTACTCGTGGCTGCACAGCCCGAGGAAGGTGCGATAGCTCTCCGGCAGCCCCTTCATGCCCTTGTACGGCAGGTCGTTGCGCGAACAGAGCAGGGCGGTGGATGCGCGGTGCTCCAGTCCGCCGTAGCCTTCTCCGACTGCGGTGACGAGGAAAACGTAACGACGCATCGGCGCGGGTTCGCCGAAGAAGCGGATCTGCCACTCGCAGACGCGCTTCAGATCGGCAGCGAGACGTTCGCCATCGCAATCGTGCCGGCCGGTGATTGCGACATCGTGCGGCACGCCGCAGGCGTCGAACGAGACGAGCGTGAAAGTGCCCATCTCGACGGGATGGTCGATCAGGTCGTCGTAGTTGTCGGCACGGTACCAGCCGAAGCCATACTGTTTGGCGCAACCCTTTTCACCCATTGCCGGTGTCAGCGAGGTGGCGACGCGCCAGTTCCTGAAGGCGGCACCCTCCGGCCGCCGCAGTTCCACGAGGCAGGGCGACGCCTCCAGGCCGAGCGGGCGCAGGAAGAGGCTGGTGCCGTTGAAGAACGCATGCGTCGGGTCGAAATGCGCGCCGCGTACCGAAAGATCCCAGGCATACACCTCGCAGGTGACGGTCAGCGTTGCCGGGGCCTTCAGCGGCGCAGCCCGCCAGGTGTGCTTGTCGAGCTTGTCGAGGCGAACGGGCTTGCCCCCCGCTTCGGCGCGGATGGCGACGATGTGGCGGGCGAAGTCGCGGATCAGGTAGCTGCCGGGAATCCAGGCCGGCAGCGCGAAACATTGCCCGGCGGGGTCGGGGTGCTCGACGCTGCAGATGACGGTGAAACGGTGCGCCGCCGGGTTGGCAGCAATTACGCTGTAACGGACAGGGGGTATTTTGGGCATGGTTGGCAGGGAATCGGGCTAGACGTTGTTGGAATGCGATTTTACGACCGATAGTGCGGGCATTACCTCTCGTTTCTGTTGCCGATGTTCTATGAGCAGAGTCATAATTGCCGATGAACGCCCCAACTTAATAAAGCCAATAACCATGCGAAAAAACCTGCCCGTCACGAATGTCGAAACCCTCCTCCCGGAAAACCAGTTCATCTATTCGCGAACGGACCTGAAAGGCCAGATTACCGAGGCCAACGAAGCGTTCTGCGAAATCAGCGGTTTTACCCGCGAGGAGATGGTTGGGCAGCCGCACAACATGGTGCGTCACCCCGACATGCCGCCGGCGGCGTTCGAGGACATGTGGCGGGATCTCAAGCTGGGCTTGCCGTGGCGTGGCATCGTCAAGAACCGGCGCAAGGACGGCGGTTTCTACTGGGTCGTGGCCAACGTCGCGCCTGTACGCGAGAACGGCCAGGTCGTCGGTTACCAGTCGGTGCGCAGCCGGCCGAGCAGGGAGGAAATTGCCGCGGCCGAGAAGGCCTACGCGCGGATCAACGCCGGGGCGAAAAACCTGATAGTCAGCCACGGCCGGGCAAGAAAGAGACATTCCGGCTTTGTGCTTGGCCTGCTTTCCCTGAGTTGGCAGATGCAGTTCCTCGGAATCCTGATCCTGCTGCTCGGCGCGCTGGATGTGGCGGAGGTATTCTTTGGCCACGAGCTGATTCCGGTCGTGCATCACGGGCTGATGATCTTCACCGTCCTGTATTCCCTGTATTTCATGACGTACTTCGTACCCAAGGTCAATCGTGACTTGAGAACGATGAACCAGTGGATCGAGGGGGTCTTGTCTTCGGGCAACCTCCGGCAGCGTTTGCCGATCACACGGGGTGACCTGCTCGGAATCACGGCGCGCCAGATGGACGTTTTCGTGTCGTCGATCCAGGCGACGGTGCAGGGCATTGCGGATACTGCCGGTCATGTCCAGCGAGCCACGCACGAGGTGGATGACGGCATGCGCGTGGCGATGGATTCGGCGACACGCCAGAACGAGGCGACCTCGTCGGCTGCAGCGGCGGTCGAGGAAGTCACGGTTTCGATTGGCGAAGTGGCCGAACATGCCCGCTCGACGCGTGACGTGGCGGCGAGCGCCGGCGAGGTGTCGCGCACCGGGGTCGAACGCTCTGACGAAGCCTGCCGCACGATCAACTCGCTGGCCGATACGGTCAAGCGTTCGGCGGAACAGGTCGAAACGCTCGGGCAGCGTTCCGCGGAAATCAGCCAGATTGCCGGTGCGATCAAGGAAATCGCCGACCAGACCAATCTGCTGGCGCTCAACGCCGCGATCGAAGCCGCCCGCGCCGGCGAGGCCGGGCGCGGCTTCGCCGTGGTGGCGGATGAAGTGCGCAAGCTCGCCGAACGCACGGCCAAGGCCACCGAGGAGATCACCAGCATGATCGGGCTGATCCAGAGCGACACGCAGAACGCCGTTGACGGCATGCGCGCCGGGGCGGCGCAGGTCGAGGAGGGCGTCACGCTGGTCCATTCGGCGCAGGATGCCTTGCAGCGCATCGATGACGAGATGGGCAATACGATCCAACGGGTCAACGAAATCTCGCATGCCTCCAGCGAACAGCAGGAAGCGATGACCCAACTGGCGCAGAACGTCGAGCAGGTGGCGATGATGACCGAGCAGAACGTCGCAGTGGTCAACCAGACCGAAGTCATGGTGCAGAAACTCGAAGGCATCGTGGAGAGGATGAACAAGGCGGTGCATCAGTACGTGGTCTGACCGCCTCGATTCTTTCGCGACGGGGGCGCCTCTGGCGCCCTTCGTTTTATCTCCCGTCGACGCGGCGACGGGAGGGGAGGCCCGGCTTTCTCGCCACGAGGGGATGGCGGATAATACCGGCCTTTTTTTCCCTCGTTCACGAAAGAGATGACCATGCGCAATTCATTTATGTCGCGTTGCCTGACCCTGGTGCTGTCCGCCGGTTTGTACGCGTTTTCGCCACTTGCCGGGGCAGCGGATCTGGCGTCGTTCGCTGGCCAGAACGGCAAGATCGACATCGCCGGCGGCACGGCGCACATTCCGGTAATGAACGCGGCCGCCAAGCGCATCATGCAATCCAACCCGTCGATCCGCATTACCGTCGCGGCGGGCGGATCGGGGGTCGGCGTGCAGAAGGTCGGCGAGGGGCTGGTCGATATCGGCAATACCGGCCGGGCGTTGACCGAGGCCGAAGTCGCGAAGTACGGGCTCAAGTCGTACGCCTTCGCCATCGACGGGGTGGCGGCGGTGGTCAATCCAAAGAACCCGGTCACCGGGCTGACCGCCGTGCAGGTTCAGGAGATCTTCTCCGGCAAGATCACCAACTGGAAGGCTGTTGGCGGCCCCGATGCGGCGATTCACGTCTTCACCCGCGACGAAGCGAGCGGCACGCGCGAGGTGTTCTGGGGAAAACTGCTGAAGAAAGGCGTTATCGCCAACAGCGCCAACGTCGTGGCCTCCAACGGGGCGATGAAGTCGGCGCTGGCCGGCGACGCCGACGCCATCGGCTACGTTTCGATCGGCCACATCGATGACACGCTCAAGGCGCCTGCGCTCGACGGCGTCGCGCCGACGCAGGACAACGCGCGTTCCGGCAAGTACCCGGTCGTGCGCAAGCTGTACATGAACACCAAGGGCGAGGCGCAGGGGCTGACGGCGGCGTTCATCAACTACATCCTCGGGGCCGAAGGCAAGCAGATGACCGCTGCGGCGGGGTATCTGCCGCTGTGATGCCGGCCGGCGGCGCTGTTCCGGCACGGGACGGCGCCTTCCTGCGCTCGTTGCTGCTCGCCGCTGCCGCTGTGTCGGCGCTGACCGTCGTCGCGGTGTTCGCCTTTCTCCTCTGGTTCGCCTTGCCGGTGTTCCGCGGCGACGCGCTGGCTTCGCTGCTGTCCTGGCGCTGGCAGCCGCTGCGCGGCCAGTTCGGCATCCTGCCGATGCTGCTCGGCTCGTTCTGTCTGGCGACCTCGGCCTTGCTGCTGGCCTTCCCGCTGGCGCTGGGCGTCTGCTGTTTTGTCCACGGCGCCGGGCCGGCCCGCGCGGCGCAGCCGTTGCTGACCGCCGTCCGCTTCATGACCAGCGTGCCGACCGTTGTGTATGGCCTGGTGTCGGTGTTCCTGCTGGTGCCGCTGATCCGCGATGCCTTTTCCGGCTCCGGCTTTTCCTGGCTGGCCGCGACGCTGACGTTGAGCGTCCTGGTTCTGCCGACGATCGTCCTGCTCGTCGATGGTCAGTTCCGGCAGGTGCAGGCGGACATCGGGCCGAGTGCCGCGGCGCTGGGCTTTTCCCCGGTGCAGCAGTTGCTGCGCCTGACCCTGCCGCTTTCCCGGCGCGGTCTGGCGGCAGCCTTGGCACTCGGCTTCGGGCGGGCCGTCGGCGATACGCTGATTCCGCTGATGCTCGCCGGCAATGCGGCGCGGGTGCCGCACTCCCTGCTCGATCCGCTGCGTACGTTGACCTCGCACGTTGCGCTGGTGGTGGCCACCGACAGCCAGGATCTGGCCTACGCCTCGCTGTTCGCCAGCGGTCTGATCCTTTTCGCCGTGACGGCGTTTGTCAATCTGCTGCTGCGCCGCTGGCGTGGCCAGGCGGAGTAGGGCCATGGAGCGAGCGTTGCGTGTGTTCGCCTGGGGGGCGGGCGCGCTCGTCCCGGCGGTGTTGCTGACACTGCTGGCGTTTCTCCTGTGGCGCGGCGTGCCGGGCTGGTCGCTGGCCCTGTTCTTCGGCGACACGCCGCCGCTCGACGCCGTGCTGCGCGGCGCGCCGGTGTTCGACGGCCTGTGGCCGGCGTGCCTCGGCACGGTGGCGCTGGTGTTGCTGGCGACGGCGATCGCCGTGCCGCTCGGGATCGCCAGCGGTGTCTATCTGGCGGAATTCGCTAGCACGCGTCAGCGTGCCGCATTGTCCTTTTGCGTGGATCTGCTGGCCGGCGTCCCGTCGATCCTGATGGGATTGTTCGGCTTCGCGCTGATTCTCCTGCTGCGCAAGACTGTCGCGCCGACGGCCAACACCGGCCTGCTGCTTTCGGCGGGGTGTCTCGCCCTGTTGGTCCTGCCGTATCTGATCAGCACCACGCGCCTGGCGCTGGAGGGCGTGCCGCAGGAGCTGCGGTTGGCCGGTGCCTGCCTTGGGCTGTCGCACGGGCAGGTCGTCGGGCGGATTCTGCTGCCGTCCGCCCTGCACGGCATCTTCGGTGGCGTCATCCTGGCCGTCGGGCGGGCCGCCGAGGACACCGCGGTGATCCTGCTCACCGGCGTGGTGGCCAATGCTGGGGCGCCATCGTCGCTGTTCGGCAAGTACGAGGCCTTGCCGTTCCACATCTACTATCTGGCCGCTGAGTATCAGACGCCGGTCCAGCTGGCGCAGGCGTTCGCCGCGGCGCTGGTCCTTTTGTGCATCACCGGCGGCCTGTTCGCCGTCGCGCGCCTGTTGCGCGCTCATCTGGAAACGCGATGGAAAACGGAACGCCTGCAATGAATTCGTGCGTGATCCGCATCGAGGATCTGTCGGTCGCCTTTGGCGGGCGGATGGTCATCGATCATCTGAACCTGGAGATCGGCCGCGGCGGCCCGACCTTCCTGCTTGGGCGCTCCGGTTCGGGAAAAACCACCCTGTTGCGGGCGATCAACCGGCTCAACGAATGCTTTCCCGGCTGCGTGACACGCGGGCAAGTGTCATTGCAACTCGGCGGTGACTGGGTGAATGCCTATGCGCCGGGAACCGTCGTCGAGACCCTGCGACGCCAGGCAGGCATGGTTTTCCAGTCGCCGAACGTGCTGCCTCTGTCCGTGGCGCGCAACGTCACCCTGCCGCTGCTGACGGTGCTTAACCTGTCAGCCGACGAGTGCGAAGCGCGCATGGAGCAGGCCTTGCGCGATGTGCATCTGTGGGACGAGGTTGGCGACCGCCTTGCCGCGCCGGCGGCGAGTCTCTCCGGTGGGCAGCAGCAGCGCCTGTGTCTGGCGCGGGCGCTGGCGTTGCGCCCGGAAGTCCTGCTCCTGGACGAACCGACCGCATCGCTCGATTTCAAGGCGGCGCGGCAGATCGAGGAACTGCTCGTCGAGCTGAAGTCGCGCTATACGCTGGTCGTCGTCTCGCACAGCCTGAGTCAGGCGCACCGGCTGGCCGAGCAGGTGTTCGTGTTGAGCGATGGCGGGCGGGTCGAGCGTCTGGAGGAAGAAGTCTTTCGCGACAAGGAAGCGCTGCTGGCCGTGATGGACGAACTCGTCTGAGCGGGTCAGGGCTGCAACAGACCGATCAGTGCGCTGAGCGTGAAGAACGAGAGCGTTGTCGTCGCCAGCAGGGCCGCCGCGGCAAAACCCTCGTGGCCGTGGCGCATGGCCAGGATGGGGTAGATGCTCATGATCGGCAGCGCCGCGGTGAGGATCAGTGCGTTGCGCAGTTCGCTCGGCAGGGCGGGCAGACCGAGCGCCAAGGCGCCCGATAGCGTCAGCCAGATGAGCAGCGGGTGAAGCAGGAGCTTGCCGGCGGTGATCGAAAAAACGCGTGCCTTGACGCCCTTGAACGGCATCCCGTAAAGCGTGCCCCCTATGACGAACAGTGCGACGGAGATGCTGGCCTGCGCGAACAGCGAAACGGTGCGGCCGAGCGCCGGCGGTAACTTCACTTCCAGCAACGAGAGACCGAAGGCGACGAAGATCGCGACGATCAACGGGTTCTTGCGCAAGCGCCAGAGCGTTTGCCCGATCGTGGCCAACCGGTTGCCGCCGGACGATTCACCCTGTTCCGCCAATGACAAAACCAACGGCAGCAGCAGGATATTCTCGACCAGCATGTTCTGTGCGAGCGCGATGTCGGCGACGGTCGGCAAGGCGAGCAGCATGATCGGAAAGCCGACGAAGCCGCTGTTCGAGCAGGACATGCCCAGTGCGATATACGGGCGCGCGCTCGGTTCGGCGGGGGCCAGGCGGCGCGCCCACCACAAGGCGATACCGATGTTGATCAGCGATCCCACCGCATAAACCAGCACGTAGGTCACGTTGAGCATCTCGTCGACACGGCGCTGCATCAGTGCGTTGAGCAGCATGGCGGGCAGCGCGATGTAGATGACGAATTTCCCCATCACCCGCAGCCCGGCTTTGTCGAAGAGGCCGAACCGCGCGGCGAAATAGCCGACGGCGATGGCCAGGTAAATGGGCGCGGTGGTGGACAGGATGTCGAGCATGAATGGGGGGGCTTGTACGCAGGGAATGTGCTCGAGGATTATAGGCCAATGCACCTGTTTATCTTCCGAACGCGAGCGACAGGATGATCGCAACGGCGGGCATCAGCGGCCAAAAACGCTTATGCTGAAGCCAGTTGACCGTAATCCATGGAACTGACAATGCCTTTGCCGCCACCCGCCCGACGCTCACGCAAGCACACCCGTTCGATCACCTTTGAAGGTTTCCGCTGCGATGACGGCCTGTGGGACATCGAGGCGCGTCTCGTCGACGTCAAGGATCAGGACTTGAATCTGCGCAGCGGCGTGCGCAAGGCGGGAGAGCCGGTGCACGACATCAGCGTGCGCGTGACGATCGACAGCGCGATGAACGTTGTCGACGTGGTGGCTTGCGCCGACTACACGCCGTTCATGGGCGTGTGCGAACAGATCCTCCCCGATTACCGGCAGATCATCGGACTGAACCTGTTCAAGGGTTTCCTCAAGTCGATCAAGAATTTGTTCGGCGATACGCGCGGCTGCGCGCACCTGAGTGAGCTGTTGATGGCTGTTCCGACGGCTGCTTTCCAGACTTTTGCCGGCGAAGTGAAACATGGCGAGTCGGAAAAGAAACCTTTTCACCTTGATCGTTGTCATGCACTTGCTACAGATTCGGACGTGGTCAGGCGCTTTTATCCGCGCTGGTACCGCGACCCAACCCCCGGGCAGGGGCCCCTGCCCAAGGCATGTAATCCAAATTCAAAAGAGGGTGCCGCATGAAGATCCACGAATATCAGGGAAAGGAATTGCTGCGCAAGTACGGCGTTAACGTACCCCGCGGCGTTTTTTGCGCGAGTGTCGATGACGCGGTGAAAGCCGCCGAGACGCTGGGGGGCAAGGTCTGGGTGGTGAAAGCCCAGATCCACGCCGGCGGGCGCGGCAAGGGCGGCGGCGTCAAGGTCGCCAAGTCGCTCGACGAGGTTCGGCAGCACGCCAGCCAGATCCTCGGCATGCAACTGGTGACGCACCAGACCGGCCCCGAAGGGCAGAAGGTCCGCCGCCTGCTCATCGAAGAAGGCGCCGACATCAGGAAGGAATACTACGTCGCCGCGCTCACCGACCGCGCTAGCCAGAAGGTGGTCATGATGGCCTCCAGCGAAGGCGGTATGGACATCGAGGAAGTCGCCCACGCCACCCCCGAGAAGATCCTCAAGGTCTTCGTCGACCCGCTGACCGGTCTCACCGACAGCCAGGCGCGCGAACTCGCCGCCGGCATCGGCATCCCCGACGCCTCCCTGCCGCAGGCCGTCATCCTGCTCAAGGGGCTCTACACCTGCTACATGGAGACCGACGCCTCGCTCGCCGAGATCAACCCGCTGATCCTGGAGGGCAACGGCACCATAAAGGCGCTCGACGCCAAGTTCAACGTCGACGACAACGCCCTCTACCGGCAGGAGGCGATCTTCGCCTACCGCGACCTCGACGAGGAAGACCCCAATGAAATCGAGGCGTCCAAGTTTGGCCTCGCCTACATCTCGCTGGACGGCAACATCGGCTGCCTGGTCAACGGCGCCGGCCTGGCCATGGCTACCATGGATACCATCAAGCTGTTCGGCGGCGAACCGGCCAACTTCCTCGACGTCGGCGGCGGCGCCAGCACCGAGAAAGTTACCGAGGCCTTCAAGATCATGCTCGGCAACAAGAACGTCAAGGGCATCCTGGTCAACATCTTCGGCGGCATCATGAAGTGCGACACCATCGCCAACGGCGTCATCGCCGCGGTGAAGGAGACCCACCTCAACGTCCCGCTCGTCGTGCGCATGAAAGGCACCAACGAAGAACTCGGCAAGCAGCTGCTCAAGGAGTCCGGCCTGCCGATCATCTCCGCCGACACCATGGCCGAAGCCGCCACCAAGATCGTTGCCGCCGTCCAGTAAGGGAGAGAAAAGAACATGTCGATACTCATCAACAAGGACACCAAGGTCATCACCCAGGGCATCACCGGCAAGACGGGGCAGTTCCACACCGAAAAGTGCCAGGAATACGCCAACGGCAAGGCCTGCTTCGTTGCCGGCGTCAATCCCAAGAAAGCCGGCGAGTCGATCTTCGACATCCCCATCTACGCCTCGGTGAAGGACGCCAAGCAGCAGACCGGTGCCACCGTCTCGGTCATCTACGTTCCGCCGGCCGGTGCCGCAGACGCCATCTGGGAAGCTGTCGAGGCCGAGCTCGATCTGGTCATCTGCATCACCGAAGGCATCCCGGTGCGCGACATGCTGGTCGTGCGCAACAGGATGAAGCAGAAGGTCGCCAAGGGCGGCAAGGAAACCCTGCTGCTCGGCCCGAACTGCCCCGGCCTGATCACCCCAGACGAAATCAAGATCGGCATCATGCCTGGACACATCCACAAGAAAGGGCGCATCGGTGTCGTCTCGCGCTCCGGCACGCTGACCTACGAGGCCGTCGCCCAGCTCACCGAACTGGGCATCGGCCAGTCCTCGGCGGTCGGCATCGGCGGCGACCCGATAAATGGACTCAAGCATATTGACGTGATGAAGCGCTTCAACGACGACCCGGATACCGATGCGGTGATCATGATCGGCGAAATCGGCGGGCCGGACGAAGCCGAAGCTGCTTACTGGTGCAAGAAGCACATGAAGAAGCCGGTGGTCGGCTTTATCGCCGGGGTGACGGCGCCGGCCGGCAAGCGCATGGGCCATGCCGGTGCGCTGATTTCCGGTGGCGCCGACACGGCGGAAGCCAAGCTGGCGATCATGGAAGAGTGTGGCTTCAAGGTCACCCGCAATCCGTCGGAAATGGGAAGGCTGTTGAAGAGCCTGCTCTGATTGTTTCGTGCCGCTGGCCTGCACAGGACTGGCGGCAGACGTTCAGCCAAAGAACCGTAGAACTATCTGTCACCCCGGCGAAGGCCGGGGTCCAGTTTGTTGCATTTTCTGGATTCCGTATATGGACTCCTCCCGTTTTGCAAGAGCGAGTTGAGATAGGGCAAATGGGTGCGACTGCGACCGTATATCCGACCTGTGTGTGGAACGAAGC
>NZ_JCANUT010000021.1:0-52212 GCF_059569095.1 Propionivibrio pelophilus DSM 12018
CCGCTCTACCGCGCCGAACTCCTTGGCCTTCGCCAACGCACGAAAGCGGCCGTAGGAAAACCATCTACATGATGAATGTGTAAGCGATTGCCGTGGGCGTTCCAGGCAGGGGAAACGCACCGGCCGCGCGAAGGAGAAGACAGGAAAGCGCTCATGAGGTAAATTACGCCATGGCAAGGTGGCCTGACCAAGGGTGGGTATGAGACAAAATACTATGAGCCGCCGAGGATGGGGGGCGTTTGCACTCGGGCTGGCAATGACCAGCCTGTTTTCCTCTGCGGAAGCGAAGGATCTGATGTTGGCGGAGATTCATCCGCCCGGACATATCATCGTCAAGGCGGAAGAACTGTTCGCCAGCCGGCTGGCCGAACTGACCAACGGGACAATCGCGATCCAGATCAAGCATAGCGCCCAGCTCGGCAATGAAGGGAAGTACTGGGAGAGCGTACGCAACGGCTCGGTCGATGTGGTCCGGATCAACCTTGGCGGCATGGTCAAGGACATCCAGTCGGCGCGCTTGCTGAGCCTGCCGTATCTGTTCCGCTCGCGCGAACACATGTGGCGGGTGCTCGGCGGCGAGTTCGGCAAACGGGTCAAGGCGGAGGTCGAGAAAACCGGCGCTGTCGTGCTGGCCTACTACGACAGCGGCGCCCGCTCGTTCTATACGACGCAAAAGCCGATCCAGAAGCGCTCGGATTTCAACGGCTTGCGCATCCGGGTGCAGGACTCGCCGGTCTACAAGGATCTGATCTCCGAACTGGGCGGCACGCCGGTCGTCGTTTCCTACGAGAAGGTCAACGAGGCGTTCAGCAAGGGCGAGATCGACGGCGCCGAAAACAACCTGCCCTCGTACGTGTCGAGCGGACATCACCAGTACGCCCGCTACTACAGCATGGACGAGCACTCGTCGGTGCCGGAAATCCTGCTGATGTCCAAGAAGACCTGGGACGCCCTGACACCCGAGCAGCAGAAGGCAGTGACGACCGCCGCCGCGGAATCGTCCGCCTACATGAAGAAATTGTGGGCGGAATCGGAAGCCCAGTCGCTGGCGAAAGCACGCAAGGACGGCGCGGTGATCCTGGAAAAACATCAGGTTTACTTGAGCGGCATTGAAACATACGCGATCAAGGTGTACTCGAAATACGTGACGAACTCCGGGGATCTCGGGGTCATCCTCGACATCTTGCGTTCCGACTAAGCCGTCGGCGAAGCGGGAGGAACGAAATGCAGGCGACACACGAATTGCGTTTGCTTGTCCTAGGCGCCGGCGGGATCGGCGGCTATTTTGGTGCGCGGATCCACGCCGCCGGCGGCGACGTCACCTTTCTCGTGCGTCCGGCGCGGGCGGCCGCCTTGCGCGAAAACGGGCTGAAGGTGTTCAGTCCGCACGGGGATCTGCAGATCCGGCCAAAGGTGCTGACGCGTGACGAGTTGCGCTGGCCGTTCGACGCGGTGATCCTTTCCTGCAAGGCCTATGACCTCGATGCGGCGATGGACGACATCGCCCCGGCCGTCGGGCCACGGACGCTGCTGCTGCCGCTGCTCAACGGTGTCTCGCATATCGACCGTCTTGCGGCTCGCTATGGCCGCGAGCGCGTCCTCGGCGGCGTCGCGCAGGCGGCGCTGCTGGTCACGCCGGAGGGTCACATCCGCCATTTCAACGCCACGCACCGGCTGATTACCGGCGTGTTGGATCGTTCCGGCGAAACGCCGCCGGGCCTGCCTGAGCTGGCGCGTGTGATTGCCGCATCGGGCGTAGATTTCATCCTCGCCGACGACATCGAGCAGGCGATGTGGAACAAGTTCGTCTTCTGGTCGGCCCTGGCCGGGGCAACCTGTACCTTGCGTGCCAACATCGGAATCATCCTGCAGACCCTTGGCGGGGAAGAGTTCGTCACCGGCCTGATTGCCGAGTGCGGACGCCTCGCCGAACTGGCCGGGCACGCGCTGACCGTTCCGCAGCTATCAACCTGCCGCTCCCTGTTGACCGAAAGCGGGTCCGTTCTCGAAGCGTCGATGCTGCGCGACATCGAGCGCGGCAACCAGACCGAGGCGGCATACACGCTCGGCGACCTGGTCGAGCGCGCCTGGACGCTGGGCATCAACGCCCACTGCCTGCGTCTGGCGTATACGCACATGCAGGCCTACGAAATTCGCCGCCGTATGAGGTAACACGTGCGCCCGGCAGAAGCGGAAAACGGTAAAGTAGCACCATGACGCCGGTTGCTTCTGCGAGGGGCGCAGCAGGGCCGACGGATTTCTCGGGGGAGATGAAAAATGCGGGTGCTGGTGTTGGGAGCAGGGGGAATCGGCGGCTATTTCGGGGCCCGAATGCAGGCGGCGGGCGGCGACGTGACCTTTCTCGTGCGGCCCGGCCGGGCCGCACAGCTGCGCGAGAAGGGCTTGCAGGTATCCAGCCCGCTCGGCGATCTGCAACTGGTGCCGAAAGTCGTCACCAACGAGGAATTGAACGAGGCTCGCGAGGTCTACGACGTCATCGTGCTGACCTGCAAGGCCTTCGATCTGCCGTCGGCGATGGAGGCGATCGCCCCGGCGGTCGGCGAACAGACGGCGATCGTGCCCTTGCTCAACGGCGTTCGCCATATCGACACGCTGGTCGGGCGCTTCGGCGCCGGCCGCGTGCTCGGCGGTGTGGCCCTGATCTCGGTAACGCTGATGCCGACCGGCGAAATCCGCCACCTCAACCAGTTGCATCGCTTCACCATCGGTTCGCTCGGCTGGCGGCCGTCCCCGTGGCGCGAGCCGTTCGCCAGATTGATGGAATCATCCGGCGTCGATTTTGTGCTGTCCGACAATGTCGGCCAGGCGATGTGGGACAAGGTTGTGTTCCTCTCTACCCTGGCCGGAGCGACCTGTCTGATGCGCGCCAGCATCGGCGTCATCATGGGTACGCTGGCCGGCGAGGGCTTCATCAACGGGTTGCTCGACGAATGTGCGGCAATCGCCGCCGCCAACGGCCGCAAGCTGGCGGATACGCAACTGACGGTGTACCGCAACATGCTGACCGACCGCAATTCGCCGCTGGTCGCGTCGATGCTGCGCGATGTCGAGGCCGGCAAGCCGACCGAGGCCGATCACATCCTCGGCGACATGGTCGCCTGGGGGGAGAGCAAGCAGGTCACCGCTCCCCAGTTGCGCCTCGCCTACTCCCACCTGCAGGCGTATGAACGCCGCAGGCAGGCCGACGCGCGCTGATTCCCGCTATTCGGGGGCCGAGGAGCGGATCAGGTAATCAAACGCCGAGAGCGAGGCCTTGGCCCCCTCGCCCATGGCGATGATGATCTGCTTGTACGGCACCGTCGTGCAGTCGCCGGCCGCGAACACACCGGGCATCGAGGTCTGACCACGATTGTCGATCTCGATCTCGCCGCGCGGCGAAAGGTTGAGCGTACCCTTCAGCCAGTCGGTGTTCGGCAACAGGCCGATCTGCACGAAGATGCCTTCGAGTTCAATCGTGAGTTTCTCACCGCTGGCGCGGTCCTTGTAGACCAGGCCGTTCACCTTTTCGCCGTCGCCGGTCACTTCGGTCGTCTGCGCCTGGGTAATGATCGTGACGTTGGGGAGACTGCGCAGCTTGGCCTGCAGCACCGCGTCGGCACGCAGCACCGGATCGAATTCGAGCAGCGTGACGTGGGCGACGATGCCGGCCAGGTCGATCGCCGCTTCGACGCCGGAGTTGCCGCCGCCGATCACCGCCACGCGCTTGCCCTTGAACAGCGGGCCGTCGCAGTGCGGGCAGTAGGCCACGCCGCGGGCCTTGTATTCCTGCTCGCCGGGCACGTTCATGTTGCGCCAGCGCGCGCCGGTGGACAGGATCACCGTCTTGCTCTTCAGCGTCGCGCCGCTGGCCAGACGCACTTCCGTCAGGCCGTCCGGGCAGCTTGAGAGCGCCTCGGCGCGCTGCAGGTTGATGATGTCGACTTCGTAGTCGCGCACGTGCTGTTCGAGCCCGGCGGCCAGCTTCGGCCCGTCGGTTTCCTTGACCGAAATAAAGTTCTCGATCGCCAGCGTGTCGAGCACCTGGCCGCCGAAACGCTCGGCAACCACGCCGGTGCGCACGCCCTTGCGTGCCGCGTAGATGGCTGCTGCCGCACCGGCCGGGCCGCCACCGACGACGAGCACGTCGAAGGCTGCCTTGGCCGCGATCTTTTCCGCTTCACGCGCGGCGGCGCCGGTATCGATCTTGGCGACGATCTCTTCGAGCGTCATGCGCCCCTGGCCGAACGGTTCGCCGTTCAGATAGACGGTCGGAACGGCCATGATCTGGCGTTCCTCGACTTCCTTCTGGAACACCGCGCCGTCGATCATCGTGCTGCTGATGCCGGGGTTGAGCACGGCCATCAGGTTGAGCGCCTGGATCACATCCGGGCAGTTGTGGCACGAAAGCGAAATGAAGGTCTCGAAGCGGAACGAACCGGAAATTGCGCGGATCTGCTCGATCGTCGCCGCCTCGACCTTCGGCGGGTGGCCGCCGGTCTGCAACAGGGCAAGGACCAGCGAGGTGAATTCATGGCCCAGCGGAATGCCGGCGAAACGGATCCGGGCGGACTCCCCCGGGCGGCCGACAGTAAAGGACGGGCGGCGGGCGTCGTGGCCGTCCAGACGAATCGAGACCTTGGCTGAAAGCGAGTCGATGTCTTCGAGCAGGCCGTGCAGCTCCTGCGATTTGGTGCTGTCGTCGAGCGAGGCGACGAGTTCGATCGGCTGCTGCAGGCGCTCCAGATACGCTTTGAGCTGGCCCTTGATGGCGGCGTCGAGCATTTTTTTTCTCCCTATGACGCGGATTGGCAATGAACAAACGATAAAACGGGCGGCACGTCCGAGCCCCGGCTTGCGCCGGGGCGACGGTCAGCGAGAGACTCAGATCTTGCCGACGAGGTCCAGCGACGGGGCGAGCGTCGCTTCGCCCTCCTTCCACTTGGCCGGGCAGACTTCACCGGGGTGCGACGCGACGTACTGGGCGGCCTTGACCTTGCGCAGCAGTTCGGAGGCGTCGCGGCCGATGCCGCCGGCGTTGATTTCGATGATCTGGATCTTGCCTTGCGGATCGATCACGAAGGTGCCGCGCTCGGCGAGGCCGGCTTCCTCGATCATCACGCCGAAGTTGCGGCTGATCACGCCGGTCGGGTCGCCGACCATCACGTACTCGATCTTCTTGATCGTATCCGACGCGTCGTGCCAGGCCTTGTGGGTGAAGTGGGTGTCGGTGGAGACGCTGTAGATCTCGACGCCCAGCTTCTTGAATTCATCGTAGTTGTCGGCGAGGTCGCCCAATTCGGTCGGGCAGACGAAGGTGAAGTCGGCCGGATAGAAGAACACCACCGACCACTTGCCGCGCAGGTCAGCGTCGGAAACGGCGACGAACTTGCCGTTGTGGTAGGCGGTGGTGTTGAACGGGAGGACTTCGGTATTGATCAGCGATTTCATTGTTTTATCTCCTTGGGTGGGTTGTTTATCGAAGCGACGGAAGAATGGTAGCGAGGGTTGATCTGTTTTTGAAATTAATTGTTCCAATATTGTCGATAGTTTTTATCTATCGATAAACCACCTTCCAGTAAGGTGGTGAAAATGGACACGAGGGCTCCACAAAATGTTCCGGATCAAGCGCTTTGCCGGGTGCTAAGATTGAAAAGAGCGCCACCCGGGCCGACTCGCTTCAAACAACCGAACTGTCGCCGGCGGGAGAGACGGTTCAAATAGGGAGGTCACGGTGCGCAAGCAGAATAAAGGCTTCGCCGCCGGAATGTCGGCAATGCATCGCTTTGACGGCTTCTTGCAAGCACTGCGGGAAAGGTCCATGTCACCTCGCTTCGCCTTGAGCGTAAGCCTGCTTGTGTTTGCGATGGCCTTGCTGCTCTCGGAGGCACTCCTGCGTTTCCGGGAGGCAGAGCAAGCCTCCCAGCGCAAGGTCGCCGCCGTGGGGTTCGCCTCTGAGTTGCGCGCGCGTGTCGACCGGGAACTCAACTCCGTACTTTATCTGGCAAGCGGCCTTGTCGGCTATCTGGTGGTCAGGCACGACCGCCTGGATGCAGACGAAGTCAACCGCATTCTCGGTGCTGTTCATGTCTTCGGTCGCCACGTGCGCAATTTCTCGATTGCCATCGACTACCGCATTTCCCACGTTTTCCCGATCAAAGGCAACGAGCAGGCACTCAATCGCGATTATCGGGAGATTCCCGAGCAATGGCCGACAGTCAGGAGATCTGTTGAATCTGGCGAGAGCGTGCTGACCGGGCCGGTTGCGCTGTTGCAGGGCGGTTCGGCGCTGATCTACCGGACGCCCGTCCAGATTGAAGGAAGGTACTGGGGCCTGCTATCCACGGTCATCGACATGCCATCCTTTCAGAACGCCGCCTTCACGGGACTTGACCAGAATCGTTTCGACTTTGCGATCCGCAGTCGCGACTTCACTGGCGCCGGCAGCGTGTTCGTCGGCAGCTCGGAGTTGTTTGACGACCCCTCAGTTATCACGCTGCAATCCGATGTCCCGGGAGGCCGTTGGGTGTATGCCGTCCGCGCGCGCGAGCCGGACGGATTCGGCAGACCGTCGGGAATGAGGATCCTCGGAGGATTGTTGGCGATGTTGGCGGCGTTCAGCATCCATACCGTTTTGCGACAACGCGGCGAACTGGCCCGCCACGCCGGTTTCGACAGCCTGACGGGGCTGCCCAATCGCCGCCTGTTCGACGACCGGCTGGACCAGGCCATCCGGCGTCAGGCGCGTACGAGATCGGGGTTGGTTGCCGCGCTGTTTCTCGATCTTGACGGCTTCAAACAGATCAATGACCGGTATGGACACAAGATCGGCGACGTCGTCCTGAAAACCGTCGCCGAGCGACTCCGCACCGAGGTTCGCCTGGTCGATACGGTCGCCCGCTGGGCCGGCGACGAGTTCGCCGTTGTCATCGAAGACGCCAGCCGGACAAATGTCGAGCAGTTGGTGGAGCGTCTGCGCGAGTGCGTTGCCCAGCCGATCGAACTCGCGAACGCATCGCTGCAGACGGGAACGTCGGTAGGCGTGTCCTTCTATCCCGACGAGGCCGTCACCGCCAATGAACTGCTGGAGTTGGCCGATCGACGGATGTTTGACGATAAGGCGCGACGGCGCAAAGCCTGAGCCTATTCCGAAGAGGCCCGACGCTGCCAGACATGCTCGGGTACAATACGCCTCTTTTTTAATCAACGACTTCCGGGGTTTTTGAGTGCTCGTCGCGTCCAACATCACCATGCAGTTCGGGGCCAAGCCCCTTTTCGAGAACGTTTCCGTCAAGTTTGGCGAGGGCTACCGCTACGGTCTGATCGGCGCCAACGGCTCCGGCAAATCGACCTTCATGAAGATCATCGCCGGCGAACTGGAACCCTCGGCCGGCAACATTTCCAAGGACGCGCACGAGCGCATGGCCTTCCTGCGCCAGGACCAGTTCGCCTACGAAGACCAGCGCGTCATCGACGTGGTGATGATGGGCCACCAGGAGATGTGGGCGTGCATGCAGGAGAAGGATGCGATCTACGCCAACCCGGAAGCGACCGAGGAAGACTACCTGCACGCGGCAGAGCTTGAGCACCACTTCGCCGAGTTCGGCGGCTACACGGCCGAAGCGCGTGCCGGGGAGCTGCTGCTCGGCGTCGGCATCCCGTCGGAACAGCATTACGGGCCGATGAGCGAAGTCGCGCCGGGCTGGAAACTGCGTGTGCTGCTGACGCAGGCGTTGTTCGCCGACCCGGACATCCTCTTGCTCGACGAACCGACCAACAACCTCGACATCGCGACGATCCGCTGGCTGGAAAACGTGCTCAACGACCGCAACAGCACGATGATCATCATCAGCCACGACCGCCACTTCCTGAACCAGGTGTGCACCCACATGGCGGACCTGGACTACGGCAAGATCACCGTCTATCCGGGCACCTACGACGACTTCATGGAGGCTTCGTCGCAGGCCCGGCAGCAACAGAAGAACGCCAACGAGCGCGCCAAGGAGCGCATCGCCGAACTGCAGGAGTTCGTGCGCCGCTTCTCGGCCAACAAGTCCAAGGCCAAGCAGGCCACCAGCCGGATGAAGCTGATCGACAAGCTCAAGCCCGAGGACATCAAGCCGTCGTCGCGGCAGTATCCGTGGATCCGCTTCGAATACGACGAGAAGGAAAAGCTGCACCGTCAGGCCTTCGAAATCGAGAACCTGTCGTTCGGCTACGACGGCGGTCCGAAGCTCTTCAACAACTTCGACCTGTCGCTGAACGCCGGCGACCGCCTTGCCGTGATCGGCGAAAACGGTGTCGGCAAATCGACGCTCCTCAAGCTGCTGGTCGGCGACCTCACGCCGCAGCACGGCGAAATCCGCTGGACCGAGAAGGCGCGCTTTGGCTACTACGCGCAGGACCATGCCGAGGACTTCAAGAGCGACACGCCGCTCACCGAATGGGTCGCCGAGTTCGCCCGCGCCAACGCCGCCGAGGGCGAGGATCTCGAGACGCTGATCCGTGGCACGCTCGGCCGCCTGCTGTTCTCCGGCGACGAGGTGAAGAAGCCGGTCAAGGTGATCTCCGGCGGCGAGCAGGGCCGCATGATCTTCGGCAAGCTGATGCTGCAGAAGCCGAACGTGCTGGTCATGGACGAACCGACCAACCACCTCGACATGGAGTCGATCGAGTCACTGAACACCGCGCTGGAGAAGTTCAAGGGCACGCTGGTCTTCGTCTCGCACGATCGCGAGTTCGTTTCCTCGCTGGCCACGCGCATCCTGGAAATCCGCACCGACGGGACGATCGTCAATTACCTTGGCACCTACGAGGAATACCTCGCCAGCCAGGGTATCGAGTGATCGGCGGGTGAGCGCCCACTGACCGTGATGCTGCGCCGGCTGTCCTCGCTGATCCTGCGCAGCATCGGCTGGCAGCCGGTCTTCGTGGCGCCACCGTGCCCCAAGTCAGTGGTGCTCGTCTATCCGCACACCTCGAACTGGGATTTTCCGCTGGGCATGCTCTTCCGTTTCTGGTGCGGCATCCGCTTTCACTGGGCTGGCAAGGATTCGCTGTTCCACGGGCCGTTGGGCGGGCTGTTCGTCCGGCTGGGCGGCATCCCGATCAACCGGCGCGAGCCGAACGGGACGATCGCCCGACTGGCCGGCGCTTTCGCGCAGAAAGAGACGATCCATCTGTGCATCGCGCCCGAGGGCACGCGTGCCCGCGTCGAACACTGGAAAAGCGGTTTCTACCACCTGGCCCGGAGCGTCGGCGTCCCGGTCGGCCTCGGCTTCATCGACTACCGCCGAAAGCGCATCGGCGTCGAATGCTGGATCGAGCTGACGGGCGACAAAGCGCGGGACATGGCACGCATTCGCGCCTATTACGCGGAAACTGCCCCGCTGCGTGCGGAAAATGCCGGCCCGATCCGGCTGAAGGAGCCGTGATTCATTGGCCTTGCTGTTTGGCGGCGGCCTTGGCTTCCGCCTTCGCGCGTTCCTTCGCTTTCTTTTCGATCTGCTCGGCGTGCTTCCTGGCGCGCTTTTGCTGTTCTGCCTGCCGCTTCGCCTGTTCCTCGGCCAGTTTTTTCCGGTTCTCCGCGGCCTTGCGCTCCTTGTCCGCCTGCTTCTGCGTGCGCTCGGCAGACTTGGCGGCTTCCTCCTCGCGGTAACGCTCGGCGCTTTTCCGTTGTTCGGCCTCGCGCACAGGGCGCTCGGCCTCGCGTTGCGCCTTTTCGGCCTCGACTTCGGCACGGTGAGCCTCGCGCTGGAATTCGCGCGCCGGCGCCTCGAGTTGGCGCGCGTCGATGATCGTTTGCGTGTAGCGCTTCTTGGCATCAACCAGGCAGTCATTGACCAGAATTTTCTGGTAGCAGGCGGCTTGCTCCGCGGCGTAGCGCTTTTCCGCATCGTTACGCATCGTCGCCGCCTGCTTTTGCTGCGCCTCGGCCTGTTCCAGCGTTTGCGGCACGGGGGCCGCGGATTGCGCCCACGCGGGCAAAACAGTCAGCAATGAAAGCAGGGCAATGGTTCGGCGCAGCATGAGCAGGTCTCCTTCGGGGCGCTAATCTATCAGAAATCCGGGGGCGCCTTGTATGCTACGCCGAAGGCCGTGATGTTGCCCTCGGCACGCTTCGCCGCTGGACTTTCATGCGTTCAGGATTATGCTGAATGAGCGTGCTACCATCCGGCGGTCATGCAACGCCGATCAGGATTCCCATCATGATGCTCACGGTCTGGTCCCGGATATTCCACCTGGCATCGGGCGGCCTCGCCCTGTTGGCGCTTCCGTTGGTGGTTGCCGCGCAACAGGCGGACGACGCCGGAACGTTCTCCCTGCACGGTTTCGGCACCCTTGGGGTGGCCCGCGCAAGTAATGGCCGGGCGGAAATTGCGCGGGATCTATCGCAGCCGGACGGCGTCTCCGACCATTGGTCGGGAAAAATCGACTCCAATCTGGGCGTGCAGGCCAATTACCTCGTCAACGACACTGTGGAAGCGGTCGTTCAGGCGGTCAGTCGCTACAGCCATCGCGGGAATTTTGCGCCGCAGATCACTGAAGCGCTCCTGAAGTACGATCCGAGTCCGTACCTCAGCGTGCGTGCAGGACGGGTGAGTACGGATTTCTTCATGCACGGCGATAGTCGGCTGATCGGTTATTCCCAGCTCAGCGTGCGCCCCAACATCGACTATTACTCGTCGCTGGCGATTTCTTTCCTTGATGGCGCGGATGCACAAGTCACCGCGCCGATCGGCGACGGGTTGTTGCGCGGCAAAGGCTATATCGGGTTCCTCGGCGAGAAGCTGCCCTTCGGCGGCGGCTACCTCGACCTGCGCGGCTCGCGGGCGATGGGCGCCTATCTCGATTATCAGGAAGGGGGGTGGCAGTGGCGGGGTGGAGTCGCCCAGATCCGTTTCAGGCACCGGATGCCCGATGCTGTCGGCGAATTGCAGGAGGATTTGCGGAACACCGCCCAGCCAGCGGCTCGGGACGCCGCAGATGCCTTTGACTTGCAGGGCACCCGCGCGCATTACTATTCCGCCGGGGTCGTCTATGACCGTGGGCCGTTCATGGCGCAATTGATGCTGGGGCGCCTGAGCTATGAAATGGACGCGATGCAGGATCAGGACGCCCTCATGTTCCTGACAGGCTATCGGGTTGGCGAGTTCAAGCCGTTTGCCGGTTATTCGAGAACTCGTACGCGCAGTGCGCGCGTGTCGTCCGGATTGCCGGATTCCGGCAGCAGCGCAGCGATCAACGCGAGGCTCGCCTCCATGCTGGCGGAGTCCGGGATGGATCAGCACACCTATACGCTGGGCATGCGCTGGGACTTCCGGCGCGACATGGCGCTCAAGGCACAGCTGGACATGATTCGCGGCAAGCCGGACTCCCTGTACACCTTCCGCAACGAAATGCCCGGCTGGAACGGCAGGACCAATGTCGTCACGTTGACCCTGGATTTCATCTTCTGATGAGTCGCGCCATGCGCCGCCACATGCTCGTCTTCGTGCTTCTGCTCATGCCGCTGCTGGCGGCGGCGGAGTCGATCGTCGTCGTCGCCAATCCCGATAGCGGCGTCACCACGCTGAGCCGCAACGAGGTGATCAACATCTTTCTCGGTAGCTTCCGGCAACTGCCGTCGGGCCTTGTCGCCTCGCCGGTCGACCTGCCTCCCGGACACCCGGTACGGGCGGAGTTCTATCGACGGCTGGTGGGGAAAAGTCCGGCCGAAATCAGTACGTACTGGGCGCGTCTTGTTTTTTCCGCCAGGACGCGGCCGCCGATCCAGACGGAACGGCTGGAGGACGCACTGTCTCTGGTCAAGGGGAGCGCGACGGTAATCACCTACCTGGAACGCAGCCAGGTGATGGGCCGGCTGCGGGTGGTGTTCGAACTGGCCGAGTAAGATGACGGGCCGTTGTTTTTCAGGTGGTTTTTCGAGATGAGCTGCATGCAATCATTCTGGCGACGAAGCATTGTCTGGCTGGCGGTTTCGCAGGTTGTCGGGGTCGCGCTGGTGGTCGGCCTGGCATTCGTGCTGGTGACCGCCTATGCCACGGAGTACTACACGCGGCAGGGCATGTCGCAGCGGATCACGGAGCTTCTCGCCACCGTGGAGAGCACGGCGCAGGTTGCCTGCTTTACCCGTGACCAGACGCTGGCCGGCGAAGTGGTCAAAGGCCTGGCGACGAACGGCGAGGTTTTCGCCGTCACTCTGGTCGGCGGAGGCGAGGTGCTTGCCTCCCATGTTCGCGACGCCGTCGATGGCGAACGAAGCCGCCAGGCTGCCGCTGCGCGGGTCAGCCAGCGAATCACCTCGCCGTTCGATCCCTCGCAGATGGTCGGCGAACTGACCATCGACCCCGATCCGGAAATCATTCGCCAGCGCGTCAGGGAGAACGGCGGTTTCGTCGCGCTGTTGCTGGTGTTGCAGTTGCTGGTCGTCGCCGCCGCGGTCATCGCGGCCGTCCTGTTGTGGATCGTGCGCCCGATCAAGAAGATGTCGGACCGGCTGCACGTGATGGATGCCAGCTCGATCGCGCCACTCCCCGTCCCCGATGGCCACGAAGGGACCGAAATCGGGCGGCTGGTGGCCGACATCAACCAGCTCGGCAGCCGTCTCGTCGCCGCTCGTGACGACGAACATCGCCAGCACGTCCAGCGCGAGATCGGCGAGCGGAAGTACCGGGCGATTTTCGAGAACGCCGATTCGGGAATCTTCGTGGTCGATTCGCGCGGGGTTTTCCAATCGTGCAACCAGGCGTTCTTCCGCCAGCTGGACCTGGCAAGCCCCGCGGAACGCAGCGGCGAGCTGGGCCTGGCAGGATTGCCCTGGTGCCAACCGGATCACCTCGTCGCACTGATCGAACGGTGCACTGTCCTGAACCAGTCGGTATCCGACGACTTCGAGTATGTATCCGGCAAGGACGATGCCCGCTGGCTTTGCGTCACGCTGACACCGGTCGGGGACGGGTTGATCCAGGGACAACTGACTGACATTTCGCGGCACAAGCTGGCAGAGCTGATGGCGCAACAGGAGGCCATTACCGATTCGCTGACCGGCTTGCTGAACCGCGACGGCTTCCTGCAGAAAATCGAGGAGGAAATCGCCGCCTGCGGCAACGAAATGAACGCCGGTTTTGCCATTCTCATCGTTGACCTCGACGGCTTCCGACGCGTCAACGAATCGATGGGACTGGCCTCCGGTGATCAGATCCTGTCCATCACGGCGCAGCGCCTTCGCTCCTGCCTGAAGAGCGGCGACATCGTTTCGCGTCTGGGAAACGACTCCTTTGGCATCGTGTTGCGCTCCGCACTTACCGAACAGGAGGCTGCCAACATCGCGGCACGCATCGCCACGGCCTTGAAGGGCTTCTTCGAGATCGGCACGACATCGTTGCAACTGGGTGGTTGCCTCGGCATCACCCTGTACCCGGCGGACGGAAGCGACCCGGCGACGCTCCTGCGCAACGCCGAGATGGCGCTCGATCATGCCCGTCTTGCCGGCAACGGACGCTACAGCTTCTTCGACGTGACCATGGCGAGGAATGCGGAACACCGCCGCAAATTGGAAAACGATCTGCGGTTCGCTGCGCGGCGCAACGAGCTCGCAATCCTCTTCCAGCCGATCATTGATTTGCCACAGCGGCGCATGGTCGGCGCGGAGGCGCTGATTCGCTGGATGCATCCCGAGCGCGGCATGATTCCGCCCGATGTGTTCATTCCTCTCGCCGAGGAGACCGGCGCGATCATCAACATCGGTCTCTGGATCGTCGAAACGGCATGCCAGCAGCTGGCAACATGGAAAAAGCAGGGGGCCGGATACTACATCTCGATCAACATCTCGGCGCGGCAGATTCCTGACGGCCTGCCGCCGATCACCCTGATCGAAACGGTCAACCGCTACGGAGTCGATCCGGGCAGTCTGGCGATCGAGATCACCGAAAGCGTCTTCATGGGCGATTCCGATGCCGCGCAGACTTGGCTCGATGCCGTGCACGAACTCGGTTTCCGGATCTATCTCGACGACTTCGGCACAGGCTACTCATCCCTGTCCTACATCAAGCGCTTTCCGGTCGACGTCCTCAAGGTAGACAAATCCTTCGTGCGCGACATGAGCGAGGACAACAGCGACCGGGCGCTCGTCGGAGCGATCATCAACATGGCCGGCAGCCTCGGCCTGACGGTCGTCGCCGAAGGCGTTGAGTCCGCGCACCACCTTGAACTGCTCGCGCAGGCCGGTTGCCGCTGCGTGCAGGGGTACTATCTTTCCCGCCCGGTACCGGTCGCCGAGATCGATGCTGCTGCCGAGCGGGTCGCCGGGTTGCTCGACGGAAATGTTCGGCCCCCCGGGGATGATGTGACAGTCGGCTTGCTTTCCGATAAAAAGCCTGTATAATCCGCGCCTCGCTCGTTTGATGTCTCAGACGGGCAGTTGCTGGGGAGTCGCCAAGTTGGTCAAGGCACCGGATTTTGATTCCGGCATTCGAAGGTTCGAATCCTTCTTCCCCAGCCATCCGGTTTCTTCCAGTCGGGCAGGTAAGCTTACCTGCCCGTATTGCTTTCAAGCTGTGCCCCGGGATCTTTGCTATGGCCTACGATAGCCTGATGGTCTTCACCGGCAATGCCAATCCGAAATTGGCTGCCGATGTCGTCAGACGACTGAATATCTCACTCGGCCGAGCCAAGGTGGGTCGCTTCTCCGACGGCGAGATTTCCGTCGAAATTCAGGAGCACGTACGCGGTCAGGATGTCTTCATCCTGCAATCGACCTGCGCTCCGACCAACGAAAACCTGATGGAGCTGCTGATCATGGTCGACGCGCTGAAGCGCGCCTCGGCCGGACGGATCACCGCCGCCATCCCCTATTTTGGTTACTCCCGACAGGATCGTCGCGTGCGCTCGGCGCGCGTGCCGATCGCCGCCAAGCTGGTGGCCGATCTGCTGGCCGCCGCCGGCGTGCAACGGGTGTTGACCATGGACCTGCACGCCGAGCAGATCCAGGGCTTCTTCAACATCCCGGTCGACAACATCTACTCGTTGCCGATCATGCTGGCCGACGTCTGGAAGCAGGATTTCGATGGACTGATGGTCGTCTCGCCCGACGTCGGCGGTGTCGTGCGCGCGCGGGCGCTGGCCAAGCGCCTCGAGTGCGACCTGGCGATCATCGACAAGCGCCGCCCGAAGGCCAACGTCTCCGAGGTGATGAACATCATCGGCGATGTCACGGGACGCACCTGCGTGCTGATGGACGACATGGTCGATACCGCCGGTACCTTGTGCAAGGCGGCCGCCGCGCTCAAGGAGCACGGGGCGAAAAAAGTGCTGGCGTACTGCGTACACCCGGTGCTTTCCGGTGCCGCGGTCAGCCGCATCAACGATTCGGCGATCGACGAACTGGTGGTCACCGATACGATCCCGCTTTCCGAGGATGCGCAGAAATGCTCGCGTATCCGCCAACTGTCGGTGGCCGACGTGCTGGCCGAGACGATCCGGCGGATCAGCAACGAGGATTCCGTGTCGTCGCTGTTCATCGAATAGTTTTTTCCCATACCCCGCCTGGTCGCGGGCGGGTTTTTACTTCAACCAGGAGTTGTCATGCAATTTGAACTGAACGCGCAAGCGCGCACACTGCAGGGGTCCGGAGCGAGCCGCCGCCTGCGTCGCGCCAAGAAGGTCCCGGCCATCATCTACGGCGGTACTGCCGCTCCGGAAATGGTCGAGCTCGACCATAACGACCTGATCCTCTCCCTCGCCAAAGAGGCGTTTCACTCGTCCGTCATTACGCTGAAGGTCGATGGCAAGCCCCAGACCGTCCTGCTGCGCGACGCCCAGATGCACGCCTACAAGCCGCAGGTCCTGCACGCCGACTTCCAGCGTATCGATGCAACGCACGCCGTGCACCAGAAGGTGCCGCTGCACTTCGTCAACGCCGAAGCCGCGCCGGGCGTCAAGCTCGCTGGTGGCACGGTGTCGCATGCGATGAATGACGTGGACGTAACCTGCCTGCCGCAGGATCTGCCGGCTTTCATCGAAGTCGACCTGAAGGATCTGCAAGCTGGCCAGACGCTGCACGTTTCGCAACTCGTTTTCCCGCAAGGCGTCAAGCCGATCATGCACGGCAGCGACGATCCGGTCGTCGTCGCCATCACGGCCAAGAAGGCGGCTGCAGCCGAAGGCGAAGAAGCTGCTCCTGCTGCCTGATCCATCGCCGTTTCGATGTGACAAGCCGTCGCCGGTTAATGCCGCGACGGCTTTCCGTTTTGGAGCGTCCATTTCGTGAGTAGAGCATGCCCGCCCCGCGTCTGATTGTCGGCCTCGGCAACCCCGGCGCCGAGTATGCGGACACCCGCCACAACCTTGGTTTCTGGTTCGTCGACCGGCTGGCCGGTGACCTGCGCGTCACGCTTGCATCGCAAAGTAAATTCCATGGCCTCGTCGGACGCAGCGGCGACCTGTGGTTGCTCAAGCCGTCGACCTTCATGAATCGCTCCGGCTTGGCGGTCCTGTCGCTGGCAAACTTCTACAAGATCCTGCCGAATGAAATCCTTGTCGTCCACGACGAGCTCGACCTGCCGCCGGGCGGGATACGCATCAAGCAGGGCGGCGGCAACGGCGGCCACAACGGCTTGAAGGACATCCAGTCACATTTGGGCACCCCGGACTTCTGGCGCCTGCGCCTCGGCATCGGCCATCCCGGCGATCGCAACGAAGTCATTAACTACGTTCTCAAGGCCCCGCGCCGCGAGGAGCAGGAACAAATCGACCGGGCGCTTGACCGCTGCCTGCTGGCCTGGGCGAGGCTCGGCGCGGGCGACTACGCGACCGCGCAACAGGCCCTGCACGGCAAGGCCACCTAAATGCTAAACGAATTGCAACGAACAGGATTATTACCATGAGCCTCAAATGCGGAATCGTCGGCCTGCCCAACGTCGGCAAGTCCACCCTCTTCAACGCGCTGACCAAGGCCGGCGTGGCGGCGGAGAATTACCCCTTCTGCACAATCGATCCGTCGGTCGGTGTCGTCGAGGTGCCGGACAAGCGCCTGGCCGCGCTCTCGGCCATCGTCAAGCCGCAGCGCGTGGTTCCCGCAGTGACCGAGTTCGTCGATATCGCCGGCCTGGTCGCGGGTGCCTCGAAGGGCGAAGGACTGGGCAACCAGTTCCTGGCCAACATCCGCGAGACCGACGCGGTGCTGCACGTGGTGCGTTGCTTCGCCAACGACAACGTGATTCACGTCTCCGGCAGCGTCGATCCGATCCGCGACATCGAGGTCATCGACACCGAACTGGCGCTCGCCGATCTGGCCACCGTCGAGAAGGCACTCAACCGCTACCGCAAGCCCGCCAGCGCGGGCGACAAGGAGGCCAAGCTGCTGGTCGCCGTGCTGGACAAGTGCTACGCCCAGCTCGATCAGGGCAAGCCGGTGCGCGCCCTCGACCTGTCGAAGGAGGAATGGGCCAACCTGAAGCCGTTCTGCCTGATCACCGCCAAGCCGGTGCTGTACGCGGCCAACGTCGCCGAGGATGGCTTCGAGAACAATCCGCGGCTCGATGCGGTGCGCGCGCATGCCGCGGCGGAGGGTGCCGAGGTCGTGGCCATCTGCGCTTCCATCGAAGCCGAAATAATCGAGCTGGACGATGAGGAAAAGCAGATGTTCCTCGCCGATCTCGGGTTGGAAGAACCGGGACTGGACCGCCTGATCCACACGGCCTACCACCTGCTCGGCCTGCAGACGTACTTCACCGCCGGGGTCAAGGAAGTGCGCGCGTGGACGATCCACAAGGGCGACACCGCACCGCAGGCCGCCGGGGTGATCCACACCGATTTCGAGCGCGGCTTCATCCGAGCACAGACCATCGCCTTCGACGACTTCATCACCTACGGCGGCGAGCAGGGCGCCAAGGAAGCCGGCAAGATGCGCTCCGAAGGCAAGGACTACGTGGTCAAGGATGGCGACATCCTCAATTTCCTCTTCAACGTCTGACGACGTTCCGGCGGCGAACCCGGGTCGCTACCGCGGCCGTTTCGCCCCGTCGCCGACCGGGCCGCTGCATTTCGGTTCCCTCGTCGCGGCCGTCGGCAGCTATCTCGATGCGCGCGCCCGCGGGGGCGAATGGCTGGTGCGCATCGAGGATATCGACGCACCGCGCACGGTGCCCGGGGCGGCTGACCATATCCTGCAGACGCTCGACAGCTTCGGCTTCGAGTGGGACGGCGAGGTAATCCATCAGAGTCGCCGTCTCGATCTTTATCACGCGGCGCTGGTGCGCCTGCAACTTGCCGGGCTGGCGTACCCTTGCGCCTGCTCGCGCAGCGAGATTGCCACGTCGGCGAGCCGCGCCTCGATCGATGGCGGCCTGCTCTATCCCGGGACCTGCCGCGCCGGACTGAAGGCGGGCGCGGCGGCGCGCGCCTGGCGCTTGCGCGTGCCCGACCGGGAATTCGTCTGCCATGACCGCATCCAGGGCGAGACGCGGCAGAACCTGGAAAAGGATGTCGGGGATTTCGTGTTGCTGCGCGCCGATGGGCAATACGCCTACCAACTGGCGGTCGTCGTCGATGATGCTGATCAGGACGTCAATGCCGTGGTGCGCGGCGCCGACCTGCTCGATTCGACGGCACGGCAAGTCTGGCTGCAGCAGTGTCTGGGGGTTCCGACGCCCGTCTACGCCCACTTGCCGGTTGCGGTCAATGCGGCCGGGGAAAAGCTTTCGAAACAGACCCGCGCGGCCGCCGTCGACCCGACGGACGGGGTGGCCATGCTGCGCCGCGTCATGCGTTTTCTCGGCCAGGCGGAGTGCCCGGACCGGAACGGCGGATCGCTGCGCGAATTCTGGCAATGGGCGATCGCCGCCTGGGATATGGCCCGCGTCCCCGCCGCGCGTGCCGTTTCCTCTGCCGAAACCTGCAGTCCTCAGTCGAAGGACAAAAGCGCCGACAACGCGGCGTGATCGGAGATGCGCGACCAGGGCGCGCCGGAATGTACCTTGGCCTGTTTTACTGCGAAGCCCCGCGCGTAGATCCGGTCGAGGCGAAGCACGGGACGTTTTGCCGGAAAACTGCGTCCCGGCGAACCGGATTCCCCGCTCTCGCCGGCAAATATCTCGCACAGGCCGAGGCGCCGCGCCAGCCGCGTGTCAGCCTCGTTGCGCCAGTCATTGAAATCGCCGGCAATGATCAGCGGCGCGTCAGGCCCGGCGACCTCCTCCAGATAGGCTGCCAGCGCGTCCATTTGCCGTCGCCGCGAGCGGGCAAAGAGCGAGAGGTGCACACAGACGCAATGGACGGGCACCGGCGTTCCCGGAATGCTGATCCGGCAGTGGAGCAGTCCGCGCCGTTCGAAGCGCAGGTGCGTGACGTCCTGGTTGAAAGCATGCTCGATCGGGAAGCGCGAAAGGATCGCGTTGCCATGGTGGCCATGATCGTAGACGACATTGCTCCCATACGCCGTCGCCTGCCAGACCTCGGCGGCCAGAAAATCATGCTGCGCCTCCTCCGGCCAGTTCTCGATCCGCGCGGCATGCAAGCTGTGCGCGCCCTGAACTTCCTGCAGGAAAACAATGTCCGCGCCGAGCTGCCGCAACTGCTCGCGCAGTTCGTGCACCATCATGTGCCGGTTGAACTGCGAGAACCCCTTGTGGATGTTGTAGGTGACGATGCGCAGGCCGGAGTTCTTCATGGCGCTCACGATACCGCGAGCATCCTCTCCAGCGCCAGCTTGGCCTCGACAAGTTCGTGTTGGGGGACGCGGATGGGATTGACCACGTGGCCTGCGGCGAGGTTTTCCAGCGTCCACGCCAAATGCTGCGGGTCGATACGCTGCATGGTAGAGCACATGCACACCGTCGGAGCCATGAACTGGACGGTCTTGCCTTCCGGCTTCACTTCTTCGGCCAGGCGGTTGACCAGGTTGAGCTCGGTACCGACCAGCCAGCGCGTGTTGGCGGGTGCTTCCTTGACGATCTTGACAATGTGCTCGGTCGAGCCAACGTAGTCGGATAGCTGGCAGACTTTGAAACTGCATTCCGGATGGGAGATGACCAGCCCGTCCGGATGCTCGCTGCGGAACTTGCGGATGTGCGCTGGCTGGAACATCTGGTGGACGGAGCAGTGCCCCTTCCAGAGCAGCAGTTTCGCCTTGCGGATTTGTTCGGGAGTCAGTCCGCCGAGTTCGAGATCGGGATCCCAGACCAGCATCTCGTCGAGCGGAATGCCCATTGTATGGCCGGTCCAGCGCCCGAGGTGCTGGTCGGGGAAGAACAGGATCTTCTCGCGCTGGCCGAACGCCCATTCGGCGATCGTCCGCGCGTTCGACGAGGTGCAGACGATGCCGCCATGCCGTCCGCAGAAGGCCTTCAGATCGGCGGCCGAGTTGATGTAGGTGACCGGGGTGAACTGCTCCTCGGCGTTCAGCACTTCGTTCAGTTCGCGCCAGCAGCGCTCGACTTTCGCCAGGTTGGCCATGTCGGCCATCGAACACCCCGCGGCCAGGTCGGGGAGGATCGCGGTCTGGTGCGGCCTGGACATGATGTCGGCCACTTCGGCCATGAAATGCACACCACAAAAGACGATGTACTCGGCGTCGGTTTGCGACGCCAGGCGGGCGAGCTTCAACGAGTCGCCGGTCAGGTCCGCGTACTGATAGACGTCGGCGCGCTGGTAGTGATGGCACAGAATCACGGCCTTGCTGCCGAGCTTTGCGCGGGCCGCGCGAATACGCGCATGGCACTCGGCGTCTGGCATTTGGCTGTACAGGGCGAAGTCGATGCTTGGGGCGTTCATGGATGCGTCTCTTGAATGACCGGAGACTTGCTCCGGGATGGATTTGATCAACTGTGCCAGGGCAGTCCGGCGAATCGCCAGCCGCCCAGCTTGCCGCGCTGGCCGTTGGCGTCCACGTTGCCTTCGAAGCCTTCGAGCACGTTGTAGCACTCGGTATAGCCAACCTCTGTAGCCAGGCAAGCGGCATTGTGCGAGCGGGCCCCGCTGCGGCAGATGAACATGACGAGCGACTCGGTGTCGATCTGGCGTTTGAGCTGGGCCAGAAAATCGGGATTCGGCTGGCCACCGGGATAGCTTTGCCATTCGATCTCGATCGCGCCCGGGATGCGACCAACCCAATCCCATTCAGCACGGGTGCGGACGTCAACGAGCTTGGCGCCGGGAGCATTCTGCCAGACGGCCCATGCTTCGGCGGGGGTAAGTGCCCCGGCATAAGGCAGGACGAGTTCCGCGACGCGGTCTTTCGCCTGTTCAAGTGTTCTGGAAAGCGATCCCATCGATATGGCTGCGAGTGTGGGTGAGGACAAAGTATAAACCGTGAATGGCGTTTCTTCGTTCCCTGAGGCAGCGTCAGGCGGCCATAGGTTCCGACAAGACCGAGTTTCAGTGCCGGACGAAAGCTGATAACGTGTGCGCCGACCGGAGCGAATATTGCTGGCGCACTATTGTGGTGCGACATTCTTTGTTTTTTGCACTATTGTGGTGATATTGCAGCCGAATCAGGCGGTGGCTGTTGCATATCTCGTGGTGGTTCGTTGGTGTGTGTTGGGTGGCATGGTTTCTGCTAGTACCCAGAGCACTTTTTTCATTGTCGCCGGAATGACCGGTACTCGCTGAGGAGACTTTGCAAATGGCAAGCCCGCAAGACGTTATCAAGATGGTCAAGGAAAACGAGGTCAAGTTCGTCGATTTCCGTTTTACTGACACCCGTGGCAAGGAACAGCACGTTACTGTACCGGTCAGCGCGTTCGACGAGGACAAGTTCGAGAACGGCCACGCTTTCGATGGCTCGTCCATCGCCGGCTGGAAGGGTATCCAGGCGTCCGACATGCAACTGATGCCCGATCCGGACACTGCCTACATCGACCCGTTCTTTGACGAAACCACCGTGGTCCTCACCTGCGACGTCGTCGATCCCGCCGACGGCCGTGGCTACGACCGCGACCCGCGCTCGATCGCCAAGCGCGCCGAAGCCTATCTGAAGTCAACCGGCGTTGGCGACACCGCCTACTTTGGCCCGGAACCCGAATTCTTCATTTTCGACGGCGTCGAGTGGTCGGTCGACATGTCCGGCTGTAACCTGAAGATCCATTCCGCTGAAGCGGCCTGGAATTCCGGCGAAAAGAACGAAGGCAACGGCGCCACCGGTCACCGTCCGGGTGTGAAGGGCGGCTACTTCCCGGTTCCGCCGGTCGACAGCCTGCACGACATCCGTTCGGCCATGGTGCTGACGCTCGAATCGCTGGGCGTCCCGGTTGAAGTGCATCACCACGAAGTAGCCAACGCCGGCCAGTGCGAAATCGGCACCCTGTTCAGCACGCTGGTCAAGCGCGCCGACTGGACGCAGATCCTCAAGTACGTCGTGCATAACGTGTCGTACCAGTATGGCAAGACGGCGACTTTCATGCCCAAGCCCATCGTTGGCGACAACGGTTCCGGCATGCACGTCCACCAGTCGATCTGGAAGGACGGCAAGAACATGTTCGCGGGCAACGGCTATGCCGGCCTGTCGGAAATGGCGCTGTTCTACATCGGCGGCATCATCAAGCACGCCAAGGCGCTGAACGCGATCACCAACCCCGGTACCAACTCGTACAAGCGTCTGGTTCCGCACTATGAAGCGCCGGTCAAGCTGGCCTACTCGGCGAAGAACCGCTCGGCCTCGATCCGCATCCCGCACGTCGCTTCCGACAAGGCGCGCCGTATCGAGACCCGCTTCCCGGATCCGATCGCCAACCCGTACCTGTGCTTCTCGGCCCTGCTGATGGCCGGCCTCGACGGTATTCAGAACAAGATCCACCCGGGCGATGCCGCCGACAAGAACCTGTACGATCTGCCGCCGGAAGAAGACGCGAAGATCCCGACCGTTTGCGCCAGCCTCGAAGAAGCCTTGGCCGCTCTCGACAAGGATCGCGAGTTCCTGACCCGGGGCGGTGTCTTCTCCAACGAATGGATCGATGCCTACCTCGAACTGAAGATGGACGAAGTCAACAAGGTGCGCATGACGACCCACCCGGTCGAGTTCGAGCTGTACTACAGCTGCTAAGCGGTTCGCGGCCAACGGAAAGGACGGGGACTCCCCGTCCTTTTTTATCGCTCGCAGTAACCGCCATTGCATTGTCTTTGCCTGACCCATCCAATACACTGACGGCCGGACCCGAGGCTTTTCCGGTAATTACAAGGGAATAGGATGATGGCGTTGTTTCCCCGACTTTGCATTTCAGGAATTCTGTTGGCGGCGATTCCGCTGGCGCACGCCGACGTCATGTATCAGTGCGTCGATGCCCACGGTCACAAGACGTTTTCCAACGTCAAGCTGTCGACCCCGGGAATGAAATGCTCTGCGATGGATCTCGGGCCAGCGACGACCGTCCCGCCCGCGCGCCCTGCCATCAAGACGCCCTCGCCGGCGAGCTTCCCCAAGGTCGGCGAAAACGATCAGAAGGCACGGGACACCGACCGACGGCGCATTCTGGAGAGCGAACTGGCGGCCGAGCAACAGAACCTCGAACAGGCGAAGAAGGAACTGGCCGCGCAAGAAGCCGTCCGTAGCGGTGATGAACGCAACTATCAACGGGTTCTCGATCGACTGGAACCCTTCAAGAACAAGGTGGCGCTGCATGAACGCAATATCGAAGCCATCCAGAGGGAGCTGGACAAGCTGCGCTGAGCACGCTCCGGCCGGGAGCACCCATGAATGAGCGTCCGAACCTCCCGTTCAGCGGGCTGGATCTACTTTCATCCTCGGTCATCCTGCTCGACGAGAATCTGGCCATTCGCTACCTGAATTCCGCCGCCGAGGATCTCCTGGCGATCAGCGGGAAAACCGTCGCCGGAGCAAAACTTTGCGACGTCGCCGCCTGCCCTTCGACTTTGCTAGACGCGCTGGACAACGCCTTACTGCATGGCTGGGGGCATAGCGGCCAGAACATCGAAATCCGACGAAACGACGACCTGCTGCTGCAACTGAACTGCACCGTCAATCGGGTAGACGCCGGTGACATCCGCCTGCTGGTCGAGCTCTGGCCGATCGACCAGCAGATCAAGGCGACCCGCGAGGAGCGGCTGCTGGAGCAGCAACTGGCCAACCGCGAACTGATCCGCAATCTGGCACACGAAATCAAGAATCCGCTAGGCGGAATTCGCGGCGCGGCGCAGTTGCTCGAACATGAGCTCAACAACCCCGCGCTGCGCGAATACACCCAGGTCATCATCAAGGAAACCGATCGCCTGCA
Organism: Propionivibrio pelophilus DSM 12018; assembly: GCF_059569095.1. NCBI lineage: Bacteria > Pseudomonadati > Pseudomonadota > Betaproteobacteria > Rhodocyclales > Rhodocyclaceae > Propionivibrio > Propionivibrio pelophilus. Next base: position 24,225 of record NZ_JCANUT010000021.1, read on the forward strand.
GGACCTGATGAAGCGCCTGCTCTCGCCGCATCGTCCGATGCAGCCGGGTTCGGTCAACATTCACGAGATTCTTGAACGCGTACGCAGCCTGCTGAAGGCGGAATTCCCCAAGGCGCTGATGATCCGTCGCGATTACGACACGAGCCTGCCCGAGCTGATCGGCGATCGCGAGCAACTGATCCAGGCCGTGCTGAACATCGCGCGCAACGCGGCACAGGCGATCATGAACCGCCCGGAGGCAGAAGCCGAGGGGCTGATCACCTTCCGTACGCGCGTCGCGCGGCAGGTCACCCTGGCCAAGAAGCGTTTTCCGCTGGCGATCGAGCTGCAGGTCATCGACAACGGCCCGGGGATTCCGGAAGACATCCGGGAGCGGATGTTCTACCCGCTGGTTTCCGGGCGGGAAGGGGGCAACGGCCTCGGCCTCACGCTGGCACAGAACTTCGTGCTGCAGCATCAGGGCACCATCGAGTGCCAGAGCCGACCGGGATTCACCTGCTTCACGCTCCGCATGCCGTTGAATCTTGGTGAGGGGAAGGCGGCGGGTTGATGGCAAGCTATTTGCTATACCCTCCACATCCTGATCACGATGCCTGAGAAAAAAATGAAACCTGTGTGGATTGTCGACGACGACAAGTCGATTCGCTGGGTGCTGGAAAAGACCCTGTCGCGCGAGCAGACGCCGTTCAAGAGCTTTGCCTCGGCGACCGAGGCACTGGCGCAACTCGATGCCGGTGCCGAACCACCGCAGGTCCTGGTATCCGACATCCGCATGCCCGGCGAGTCGGGGCTGGATCTGCTGAGGAAGGTCAAGGAGCGCTTCCCCGCGCTGCCGGTCATCATCATGACCGCCTACTCCGACCTCGACAGCGCCGTCGCCGCCTTTCAGGGTGGCGCGTTCGAGTATCTGCCCAAGCCTTTCGACGTGGACCAGGCGCTGGAACTGATCCGCCGAGCCGTCGATGAGAGCTTGCACCAAGGTGGTGCAACCGACGAACTGGGCATGGTGCCGGAAATCCTCGGCAAGGCCCCGGCGATGCAGGAGGTCTTCCGCGCGATCGGACGACTCAGCCAGTCGTCGGCGACGGTAATGATCACCGGCGAATCAGGGACCGGCAAGGAACTGGTCGCGCGCGCCCTGCACCGGCACAGCCCGCGCGCGGACAAGCCGTTCATCGCCATCAACACAGCGGCCATCCCGAAGGACCTGCTCGAATCCGAACTGTTCGGCCACGAGCGTGGCGCGTTCACTGGTGCGGCCACGCAGCGCCGCGGACGCTTCGAGCAGGCCGAAGGCGGTACGCTGTTCCTCGACGAAATCGGCGACATGCCGGCCGAACTGCAGACGCGCCTGCTGCGCGTCCTCTCCGACGGAAACTTCTATCGCGTTGGCGGACATTCGCCGATTCGCGCCAACGTGCGCATCATCGCCGCCACGCACCAGAACCTGGAAGAGCGGGTCAAGGATGGCCTGTTCCGGGAGGATCTCTTTCACCGCCTCAACGTCATCCGCGTCCGCCTGCCGAGCCTGCGCGAACGGCGCGAGGACATTCCCATCCTGGCCCGCCACTTCCTGCAGAAGAGCGCGCAGGAACTCGGCGTCGAGGCCAAGCGGATTTCCGACGCGGCGCTGCGCCAGTTGTCGGCCCTCGATTTTCCGGGCAACGTCCGGCAACTGGAAAACGTCTGCCACTGGCTGACCGTCATGGCGCCGGGCCAGCTCGTCGATGTCGGCGACCTGCCGCCCGAGCTGCGCGAGGCGGCACCGGCAGCGGGCGGCGCCACCGACTGGGAAGGGGCGCTGGCGCAGGTGGTCGACCGTATGCTGAGCACCGACGAGGGGCAGGTGCACGAGAAGCTGACAAACGCCTTCGAGCGCATCCTGATCAACCGCGCGCTGATGCATACCGGCGGACGGCGGATCGAAGCGGCCCTGGCGCTGGGCATCGGACGCAACACCATCACCCGCAAGATCCAGGACCTCGGCCTCGACGGCGGGCGGTCGGATGAAACGGGGCAGGCGGCCGGATAATCGGCGATAATGGCGCCCTCGAAAGGTGCTGCCCGATGTCCGAATCTTCCGCCCAGCTGATCGATCCTTCGCGTTTGCCTGAACTGCTCGCCGAGACCCGCGGGCGGTTCAACGTCGTCGCACTGGCCGAGTGCGCATCGACCAACACGGTGCTGCTGCAGCTTGCCGAGGAGGGCGCGCCGTCCGGGACTGTCGTGGTCAGCGACCGGCAAACGGCCGGGCGCGGCAGTCGCGGGCGAACCTGGATGGCTTCGCCGGAGTCCAGCCTGACCTTCTCCGTATTGTGGGCTTTCCCGGGCGGGCTGGAACGCCTGTCCGGCCTGTCACTGGCGGTTGGCGTTGCCGTGGTGCACGCCTTGAGTCGTTGTGGCGCGACTGGCGTGCAGTTGAAATGGCCGAACGACATCCTTTACGGCCACGGCAAGCTCGGCGGCATCCTGGTCGAATTGCATGCCGATGAACAAGGCGCCAAGGCGATCATCGGCATCGGTCTCAATCTTCGCCTGCCGGAGAGTATCGGCGAACCGAGTGTTGCCGCCCTTCCCGCCGCGGCGCTCGAGCAGATCGTCGCCGAACTGCCTGAACGCCACCAGCTGCTTTCCCATCTGCTGCGTGCGCTGGCCGAAACATTCGATCGCTTCGCCGCCGACGGATTCGCTGCTGTCCGTTCCGACTGGCACGCCTGTCACGCCTGGCAGGACCGGCCGGTGCGCCTGCTGCGCGACGGTCGCGTCGACAAGGAGGGCGTCTGCGAGGGGGCGGATCTCGATGGCGCGCTGCTGGTGCATACCGCGCATGGCGTTGAGCGCTGCCTGTCCGGCGACGTCTCGCTCAGGCCGCTATGATCGTCGCCATCGACGCCGGCAACTCCCGCATCAAGTGGGGATGCCACGACGGGACTGCCTGGAAGGAGCGCGGCAACGTGCCGACCGATGAAGCCGAACGCCTGGCCGATGTGGCTGCGCGTTGGCCGGAGACGGCACGCGTCGTCGCCTGCAGCGTCGCCGGGCCGGCCGTCGAAACGGCTGTGCAGCACGCGCTGGGCGCAAGCGGTTTCTCCGTGCAATGGGTTCGCCCGGAGCCGTTCGCCCACGGCGTGCTCAATAACTATGAACAACCGGAGCGCCTCGGCGCCGATCGCTGGGCCGCGCTGGTCGGCGCCCGGCGCAAGGTGGCGGGGCCGTGCGTGGTGGTGTGCTCCGGTACGGCGACAACGGTTGACTGGCTCGATGGCGCGGGAAACTTCCGCGGCGGGCTGATCCTTCCCGGCATGCATCTCATGCTCACCGCACTGGCCCGCGGCACGGCACAACTGCCGCATGCCCGCGGGCATTTCCGCGACGAACCGCGCAACACCATGGATGCCATCGCCTCCGGTTGCCTGCATGCGCAGGCCGGCGCCATCGAGCGCATGTTTGCCAAGGTGGCCGCGGAAGAGCGCGGCGCACTATGCGTGCTGACGGGCGGCGCGGCACTCCGGCTCGTGCCGTGTCTCGGGGTTCCGTGCCGTGTGGAAGAAACCCTCATCCTCGACGGTCTGCTGCAATACGCCTCCGCAAGCTGAGCACGCCAGGGCGCCAGCCTCTATACTTCGGCTTTTCCGATTCGGCATCCATTTCCGGGAGTTCTCATGGAATCGTTGCGCTTTGTCCTTCCCCAATCCGAAATTCCGACGCATTGGTACAACGTCGTCGCCGACATGCCCAACGCGCCGCTGCCGCCGCTCGGGCCGGACGGCAAGCCGGCGACGCCGGAGCAGATGGGGGCCATCTTCCCGATGGCGATCCTCGAACAGGAGATGTCCGCCGAGCGCTGGATACCGATTCCCCAGGAGGTGCGCGAGATCTACCGGCTCTGGCGCCCCTCGCCGCTGGTGCGCGCGGCACGGCTCGAGGAAATGCTGGGAACGCCGGCGAAGATCTACTACAAGAACGAGGGCGTCTCGCCGGCCGGATCGCACAAGCCGAATACCGCCGTGCCGCAGGCGTACTACAACCGCCAGGCGGGTATCAAGCGCATCACCACGGAAACCGGGGCCGGCCAGTGGGGCTGCTCGATGGCTCTAGCCGGACAGATGTTCGGCGTGGATGTGCGCGTGTACATGGTCAAGGTGAGCTACCAGCAGAAGCCCTATCGGCGCTCGATGATGCAGACCTGGGGCGCCGAGGTGTTCGCCAGCCCGTCGGAAATGACCCAGACCGGACGCGATGCGCTGGCCAGGGATCCGGGCAACATGGGTTCGCTCGGCCTGGCGATTTCCGAGGCGGTCGAGGAAGCCGCCTCCCGCGCCGACACCAACTACGCACTCGGCTCGGTGCTCAACCATGTGGCGCTGCACCAGACGATCATCGGTCTCGAGGCGAAGAAGCAGTTCGAGATGGCCGGCGACTGGCCGGACGTGGTTTTTGCGCCCTGCGGCGGCGGATCCTCGTTCGCCGGGATGGCCTTCCCCTTCCTCGCCGACAACGCCGCCGGTGGGCGCAACGGCCGCATGGTGCGCCTGGTGGCCGTCGAGCCGAGCTCGTGCCCGTCTCTGACCAAGGGCAAGTACGCCTACGATTTCGGCGATTCGTCCGGCTTCACGCCGCTGATGAAGATGTTCACCCTCGGCCATGACTTCATGCCGCCGGGCATCCACGCCGGCGGCTTGCGCTACCACGGGGCATCGCCGCTCGTCTCGCAGCTCTACCACGAAGGCTTGATCGAGGCGGTGGCCGTGCCGCAACTGGCGACCTTCGAGGCCGGCGTGATGTTCGCCCGTGCCGAGGGGATCGTGCCGGCCCCCGAGTCGTGCCACGCCATTCGCGGCGCGATCGACGAGGCGCTGCGCTGCAAGCAGACTGGCGAGCCGAAGACGATCCTCTTCAACCTCACCGGGCACGGGCATTTCGACATGGCGTCGTACGATCGCTACTTCGCCGGCGAGCTCGAGGATTTCGCCTACCCCGAGGAAGCGATCCGGCAATCGCTGGAGCATCTTCCCAACGTCGGCTGACGTCACGGCATGAGAGGGCAATAATGCGCATCTTCGTATTCCTGCTGTTTCTGGCCAATCTGCTGTTCTTTGCCTGGACGCGGGGTTACTTCGGCGTTGCGGAGAATGCCGACGCGCTCCGGCTCAATCAGCAGTTGCGCGCTGATCAGGTACGCATCGTCGCCAACGATGTGCCGCCGCCGGAGGTCGCGCGTCCGGAGAAGAAAGTCGCCAAGCCCGAGGAGAAGGCGCCGGTCGAAACCTGCATCCTGTTGGCCGAACTGCCCCCGGCCGATGCCGATCGCCTGGAATCCTCCCTGACGGAATCCCTTGCCGGGGTCACGGCGGCGCGCACCAACTTTCCGGACACCTCGAGTTTCTGGGTGCATATTCCGCCACTGAAGACCAAGCGGGACGCTGAGATCAAAGCAGGTGAGCTGAAGGATCTTGGCATCAAGGAATACTTCATCGTGCAGGAGAGCGGCGCCAATCAGCTGGCCATCTCGCTGGGGCTGTTTTCCTCGTCGGATGCGGCGACGGCTGCACTCGCGAAGCTGCGCGAGCAAGGAGTGCGTTCCGCCCGGATCGCCGAGCGCCAGCTCAAGCCCGCGCTGGCACAGCTCGAACTCCGCGCCCCGGAAGCCAAAGCCGGAGAACTCGAGCAATGGCTCGCCAAAACAGCGCCGGGCGCCCGTCGCAGTGCCTGCAAGTTGCGGAACGCCTCCGGACAATGAGTTTCGTTGTCGGAGTGACAGGCGGCATCGGCAGCGGCAAGAGCACCGTCGCCAACCTGTTCGCCGAACTCGGCGCGGCCATCGTCGATACCGACGCGATTGCCCACGATCTGACCGGACCGTGCGGAGAGGCAATGCCCGAGATCGCCCGCGCCTTCGGCGCGATCATTCTGCACACCGACGGGAGTCTCGATCGCGCGGCGATGCGGCAACTGTGTTTTTCTGATCCCGAGGCTCGCAGGCGGCTGGAAGCAATCCTGCATCCGCTGATCCGCCGCGAGAGCGTAACCCGTTGCCGGCGCGCCAGTCATGCCCCTTACGTGCTGCTGGTCGTGCCGTTGCTCGTGGAGTCCGGCGCCTATCGCGAACACATCGACCGGATCCTGGTCATCGACTGCGCCGAGTCGGTACAGGTGGCACGGGTCAAGGCGCGCAGCCACCTGACCGACATTGAAGTTCGTGCCATCATGGCGACCCAGGCGAGCCGCGAAGAGCGCCGCGCGGCGGCCGACGACGTGCTGACGAACGACGATGGCCTCGATGAGCTACGCCCGCAAGTTCTTCGCCTGCACCACTGTTACGTCGAACTTGCCCGGAAGGCCCCGGTACGGGAAGATACTTAAGGCGGACTGTTGAGATTTGTTCGCAAATGTCTCAGAATGCAGGAAATTTCATCAATATTCCCTCCCCGGCGGCAATGTGACTACCTACGAATATCCCTTCAACGAGCGCATCAGGACCCTGTTGCGTCTGGAGGATTTATTCGAGAAGGCTGCCTACTTCATTCAACAGGAAGGGCCGCGCGAGCATCATGTGGTTCTCCTGTCGCTGTTCGAGATTCTTGAGGTTGCCGGGCGTGCCGACCTGAAGCTCGACCTGATTCAGGAGCTGGAGCGGCAACGCCAGTCGCTGCTTGCCTTCCGCAACAACCCGGATATCTCCGAGGAAGCGCTTTCCGGAGCGCTCTATGAAATCGAACAATCCTCCGCGGCCCTGCTGGCCATGACCGGCAAGATCGGCCAATACCTGCGGGAGAACGACTGGCTGATGGCCATCAAGAGCCGGGCGGTGATTCCCGGAGGCGTCTGCGAGTTCGACCTGCCGTCCTACCACTACTGGCAACATCAGGACGCGAAGACCCGGCAGGAGGCCTTGCAGGGCTGGCTGAAGCCACTGACGGCGCTACGCGATGGCTTGTCGATCGTCCTGCGCTTGCTGCGCGCCAGCGGAACGCCGGAAAATCAGTTGGCCAAGGGCGGTTCGTTCCAGTTGATGCTGGGCGGCAGCACATCGCAGATGGTGCGCGTCTCGCTCAAGGAGCCGCTGGCGTTCGTCCCGGAAATCAGCGCCAACAAGTATGCCTTGAACATTCGCTTCATCCGCCAGGATCTCGAAGCGAGACCGCGTCATCCCGACGCGGCGGTGGACGTTCCCTTTGAAATAGTGTTCTGTAATCTGTAGCAACATTTCTGGACGACGCTGGACGTCGCACAACACCCCAGGAAAGCCCCGCCGTAGCGGGGTTTGTTGTTTCTGGACGTCGCTGGACGTATCATGGCAGCGCGCCCTTTTTGAGTAGCTACGTGAGTAGCTAACGGGTGTTCTGAGTAGCTAAATTCACGGCAATGAGTAGCTAGGGGGCTTTTGGCGGGTCTGACCCGCCCAGGGGGAATCATGGGAAAACTGACAGACGTTGATATCCGCAACTGGATCGCTGCGGGCCAGCCGGTGGCCAAGTCGGACGGCGATGGGCTCACCTTCACCATGAGCACCAGGCAGGCGACGACCAAGGCCGGAACATGGGTGCTTCGGTACCGCCTCACCGGGATGAAGTCGCAGAAGGAGATCAAGGTTGGCAGCTACCCCGATTTATCCCTGGCGAATGCGCGGAAGGAAGCTGCAAAGCTGCGGATACGGGTCGAACAAGGGGAAGATGTTGCCAGGGAGAAGCAGAAGGAGAAGCGGAGCCGGGCCGCGGCATGGACCGTCAAGCACCTGGCAGACGACTACCTGGAGAAGATCGAAGGGCGCCTGTCTCCCTCAACGGTGAAGCAGCGCAAGCAACAGGTACGCGATCACATCACTGGGCGGTTGGGGAATCTACTTGTTGCTGATGTCACCCCGGCCGATATCGTGAACGCAACCGAAGCGGTTGCTGACAAGTCGCTACACGTCGCCCGACTCGTTCTGAGTACCTTGCATGAAATGTTCTCCCATGCGGTGGCTCGCCACGTCATCGACTCGGACCCATGCGCCCACGTTCGGGCAAAGGCAGTGCTCGGGTCACGGCCGGTCAATCGCACTCGCCTGATGCTCACTGAAGCGGAATTGCGCGCCATGTTGCCCGCCCTACCCTCGATCGGTCGGACCAACGAGGTGGCAATCAAAATCCTGCTGGCCACGTGCACCCGGATCGGGGAATTGATCGGTGCCAAGTGGGAAGAGATCGACATGGAGAAGCGAGAATGGACGATCCCGCCCGAACGGTCAAAGAACAAGAAGCGGTTCGTGATCCCGATTACTGACCAGGTGGCGTTCTGGTTCAGTGAGCTGAAAACAATGGCGATCGATTCGGCGTATGTGGCCCCCATCAAAACCCGGTTCAGCACGGAGGGTGGGGATAGGCCGATGGAGGCGACAACCTTGAACGCGGCAATCAATCGGATGTGCAAGGAACTGGGCGACAAGTGCCGACGTTTCACCCCCCATGATTTGCGATCAACGGCCCGCAGTCACCTGGGGGCATTGGGCGTTGATCTTCTGGTTGCCGAACGTTGCCTCAATCATTCCCTGGGCGGGCTGGTGGCGATCTACGATCAGCACGACTATCTGAACGAACGGCGCAAGGCATTGGAGCTGTGGACGGATTTCATCGTTGCTTGCGAGGTCGGGCGTGCCTGGAATGTGATTCCCCTTCGGAGGTCGGTTGCGTGAGTTTCACCCGCTCCATTTTTCCCTCTTGTTTACTTAAAAGCTTTGGTTGTATAGGTCATAACACGCTAACTTATTGAACGATGGAGTGAATTGGCAATAAAAATGACACGGCAGAAAATAGGTTGCGAGAATGACATAAGAATATACACTGCGACTTATGAAATACTTTGGTTTGGGGGATGTGATGGGACAGGCGAGGACACTGAACGAAAAAGAGCTGAAACTGCTTTTGCTTTATATCAGCACGAAAAAACACGCAGCACGAGACAGGGCGATGGTGCTGATGACATATTGGGGAGGGATGCGGATTGGCGAGGTGGCGGCAACGAAGATTGGTGATGTGCTGGCAGTGGATGGAACTATAAAACACGAACTGCGACTGACAGCAGCGCAGACGAAAGGACGGCACGCGCGGACGGTGGTTTTGGCGGATAAGCTGCGCAAGGAGTTGCTGAATTATTTACAGCAGCGATTTGGAGCGCGGCAGTTGATTGCGCTGAGCTATACAGACTATATGAATAAGCCACTTTTTGCGACGCAGAAGCGGGAAGGGTTTACAGCTAATACAGCGTGTTATCACTTTCATATGCTGTATAAGAGCGCGGGGCTTGCTGGCGCAAGTAGTCATAGCGGCAGACGCAGCTTTATAACGCAGCTGTCATCTAAATCAGTGCCATTAAAAGTATTGATGGAGCTTGCGGGGCATAGACAGGCGCAGACAACGATGCGCTATGTGGATGTGACGATGGATATGAAAAAAGCGGCAGTGGAATTGCTTTGATTGGGGCGGGTTAGGAGATAGAGGTAAAAATAATGAACAGCACTGTCTAAAATATTTCCCTCTACTGCTTCTCAATTCAATTCATTCTGTCTTTTCAGCAGCGCTGCCAACTTCCGTTTCACTATCTCTGTATGTGCCGCCATCGTCACCGCGCCTGCGTTCGCAATCGCGTCCCTCAATACCTCTTTCTTTATATCTTCCTTGCTGTAATTCGCTGCCATACCGCTGCTAACTTTGTAAACTGATCGCGTTGTAATTACGCGCGCAATGCTGTCTCTATCCAGCCCCAGCGTCGCTGCGCCTGCGTCAAAGCCTAAATCCCTGTCAAACCATATCCGCAAGCTGCCGTCGCCTTCAATAATTTCTTGTAAATATTCAATTGCCCGTTCGTATTTCGTCTCTGCCATATTGCGCAGCTTTATTGCCGTTTTTCCCTTCGCGCCGTCAGCCCTGTTTTCGAAAAAGTCGCCTTCGTGCACCAGCGCTTCGTATTTCTTTATTTCGTCGGGTTTCTGTTCAAATTCTTTCCGTCTATCAAGTTCTGCCTGCCACCTATTGCCGTAATCTTCAACACCTTCATTACCCAATGCCGCGCGCAAGTCGCGTATGCTGACCTTCTTTCCATTGTCCAGCTTGTCCAGCAGTTTCTGTGCTTTCGCCAAGTCAGCCATCGCCTGTCTCTTATTTCGTCAGCATCTTGCTCATATAAATCTCGTTGATTTTCCCACCGCTATTCAGTAGTTGCCGCGTCTCGTCGCCGCGCAACTGATCAATTGCTTTAATGACATTAAGATGGCTGTAATGTTTTTCTATCATCGTCACGCTCGTTCCCATCTGCTTCGCCAGCGTGTGTATTGGCACTTTGTCGTGTGTCAATGCGAAAGTTGCGTATGTGTGCCGCAAGCTGTAAAAAACCCTCTCTTGCCCAGTTTTTGGATCAATAAGTAAGTTGTGCTCGTCTAAATAGCTACGAAATAGCGCTGAAAAGCTCGTTTCCTTTTTTTGCTCTTCCAGTCTGAAAATATAGTCGTCGTTCTTTTCATTTATCAGCGTATCTACCAGCGCCTTGCCATAGTTCCGCTGCGCAATCCTTGCCAGCGCTTCCAGTGTCCGTTCAGTGCCAACTATCTCGCGCGCGCCTGTCTTTCCGCTCACTGCCATTATTACTGCCCGTTTGCTGCGCTTCACTTTCCTGTAGTCAGCTTGCGTGCCGTCGTCTTCAGTATCGTATTCGTCGTCGTATTCAAGCTGCCAGTCAATCTTTATTTGTGACCACTTCAAATTCATCAATTCTTTGCCAGGTCGTGCGCCTGTATCCAGCAGCACTGTGACATAGTCGCGCAATAATGGTCGCAGTTCCTTGCTTGTCTCTTTCGCCGCCCGTTCAATCCACGCGTCAAAGTTGCCCAGCAGCGCCCATACTTCGTCTAGTTCAAACGCCGCGCGTCTTTCTGATTTTTTCCCTTTGCTATCCAGCTTCAACCTGTTCGCTTCAGTCAAATAATTCCGCAATACTGCCTCGTCAAATACCCTGTTCAGTGCTGCGTTATGCGTCATCATCGTGCTTTGTGCTGGAGCTTTTTTCATTTTCACCTTGCGCCACGCGTCCAGCTTGTCCAGCACTGCGTAGTCAATACTCGCAATGTTGTAGTTGCCTAAAAATGGTATGAGATATTGCTGAATGACGATGCTGTAGTCAGCATAAGATGCTTTGCCGTGCCCACCCTTTGTCTCGTTCGCCATCCGCTCAAGCGCCAGTTTCGCAATGCTTCTGAATTTGCGCGTGATAACTGGTAAATTTTCCTGCTTGCGTATCTCTGCCTTTATCAGCAGCACTTTCGCAGCCTCTTTCGCCTTCTTTAAGTCGCGCTCTTTCGTCGTCGCTCGCTGCCACCTGCCATCAACTTTATAACGACACTGCCAAATATTGCTGCGCTCACGCCTGTATAGCACCAGCGTGCCTTCCATCAGTTCGTGTGTCGTTTCTTTTTTCTCTGCCATAGCAGCACTGTATTGCCGCCGTATTCAACGGTCAATGTCGTCTGTCTATTTTTTTCACGTCTACTCCAGCAGCACCAGCCATAGCGTGTACACCGCGTTATAGCCGTAGCCGTGCGCCAAGCGCTCTTCCTGCGCTTCTCAGCCGTTTTCGTAGCCCGCTATATACCCGCGCCTAAATAACAGCGCTATGCGCGCCGCAGCGCGTTTTGGAGAAAAACTGGGAATTTGAAAGTGTGTAAGCAGTGTGTAAGCGAAAAATAGACGCAAAAAAAGCACTAAGCTTGCGCTAAGTGCTTGATTTGCTTGAATAAATGGTAGGGCGTAAAAGATTCGAACTTTTGACCAACGGATTAAGAGTCCGCTGCTCTACCAACTGAGCTAACGCCCCACTGCTTTTCACACCTAGCAACATCCAAGGTGCTTGGTAGGTCGGGGGAGGTTCGAACTCCCGACCAACGGATTAAAAGTCCGCTGCTCTACCGGCTGAGCTACCGACCCGAAAAACAAGAGCGGACAATTATATTGGCCGCATTACCGACTGTCAACGAGCGCGGCTCATTTTTGCGATAATGTACTTATGAGTCATCAATCCCTCAAACGCTTCGCCTGGCTATCGATTGCCGCAGCGCTAGGTACCATCGCCCTGAAAACAGTCGCCTGGTGGCTAACCGGCTCGGTCGGACTGCTCTCCGATGCCCTAGAGTCGCTGGTCAACCTCGCCGGAGCAATGATGGCTCTCGCCATGCTCGGCATCGCCGAGCAGCCAGCGGACGATCAACATGCTTACGGGCACGGCAAGGCCGAATATTTCTCCAGCGGTTTCGAAGGCCTCCTGATTCTGTTCGCCGCCGCAGCGATTGGTATCTCTGCGGTGGAGCGACTCCTTAATCCCCAGCCGTTGTCCGATGTCGGAATCGGGTTGGCGGTCTCGGTCGTCGCGTCGCTGATCAATTTTTTCACCGCCCGCGTCCTTCTTGCCGCTAGCCACGAACACCGATCGCTGACGCTTGAAGCAGATGCCCACCATCTGCTAACCGACGTGTGGACCTCGGCCGGAGTCATCGTCGGGGTCTGCGCCGTCACTTTGACGGGCTGGTTATGGCTCGATCCGCTGATCGCCCTCCTGGTCGCCCTGAATATTGTCTGGACGGGCTGGAAGCTCGTTCACCGGTCCACCTCCGGACTCATGGATCACGCGCTGCCGTCTGAAGACCACACCCGCGTCGAAGCCATCCTGGCGCGCTATCGAGCTGAGGGGATCGATTTTCATGCCCTGCGCACCCGTGAGTCGGGGGCACGCCGCTTTGTCGAACTGCACGTTCTGGTACCCGGTGCCTGGTCGGTCAGGCGCGGCCACGATCTGGCCGAGAACGTCGAGAGCGACATCCGTAACGCGTTGCCACGCACCACGGTGATCACGCATCTCGAACCGCTGGAAGATCCCGTGTCTCACGAGGATATCGCCCTTGACCGCTGACGCGGGGCGTCCTGGATCACGTCCCGCGTTCGCCGGCATTGTTGCGACGATCCTGGTGTGGCCTTCCGCGGCATTTGCCTGGAACGCCGCTGGACACCGCCTCACCGCAGCCATCGCTTGGGACTTCCTTCGTCCCGCAGTCCGGGAGGAAGCCTTGTCGCTGCTACGCAGCCATCCTGACCACGCACGTTGGTTGCGCCGAACAGGAGCCTCCGACAACGCACGGAAGGCTTTCATCGAGGCGTCTACCTGGCCCGACGAAATACGCAAAGACACGCGGTTCTACTCGGCAAGCAAGGAGGTACCAACTCCCACATTGCCGGGTTTTCCCGACATGGAGCGGCGCGGTAACTGGCATTACGTCAATATCCCGCTCGACGGTGCGCCGGACGGCAAGGCGCTTTTCGGAGAACTCGGGCGTCGTCTGCCCGAACTGATCAAACTCTTGCGGGAATCGACTGACGAGAGGGAACGCAGTTATGCCTTGCCCTGGCTCATTCACCTCATTGGTGATGCACATCAGCCGCTGCACACTAGCGCCCGGGTGAATAGGCAGGGGAGATGGGACAGGCAGGGAAACAACCTGCAGATCAACAATCCGTTCAACTCACGCAAGCCGCTCATGACCTTGCACAGTTTCTGGGATGACCTGGCCGGGCCGCGCTGGCTGCGCGGCAAAAGGCTTGATCAGACAGCCAGGGAGTTGCTTGCTGCCCATCCACGGCCACCACGCTCAACTTCCGGCCGGCAGTGGATCCGCGAAAGCTGGAGGTTGGCGCGTGAAGATGGCTATCCGGCGAGCAAAGAGTCGATACCGGTAATCACAAAGACATTTTTTGATCACAGCCGGGAGATCGCTCGCCGGCGAGTCGTTCAAGCCGGCTATCGCCTCGCCGACGTATTGAACGAGGTGCTTGCCACGGACGAACGCGCTCAGCGATAGCCGCCGGCCAGCGCCCGCAAGCGAGCCACACGCTCCTCGGTCGCCGGGTGGGTACTGAAAAGATTGGCGATGCCGCCACCGTGCAGCGGATTCATGATCATCATCTGTGCCGTGGCGGGGTGTTCCTCGGCCGCGATCATCGGAATCCCGCGTGCGTAACGGTCGATCTTGGTCAGCGCGTCGGCCAGCGCGTTCGCATCGCCAGAAATCTCCGCACCACCGCGGTCCGCTTCGAACTCGCGCGCACGGGAAATGGCCATCTGGATCAGCGACGCGGCGATCGGTGCGAGGAGGGCAACCGCGATGGTGGCGATCGGGTTTGCCGGTCGACCTTCGGAATCGCGTCCGCCGAAGAACATCGCAAAATTGGCCAAGGCAGAGATGGCCCCGGCCATCGTCGCCGAAATCGTCGAAATCAGGATGTCGCGGTGCTGCACATGCGCCAGTTCATGCGCCATCACCCCACGGATCTCGCGCGCGGAGAGAAGATTCAGGATTCCCGTCGTCGCCGCCACAGCAGCGTTTTCCGGATTGCGGCCGGTGGCGAAGGCATTCGGCTGCGCCTCATCGATCAGGTACACCCGCGGCATCGGCAATTCTGCCCGTTGCGCCAGCTCGCGCACCATGGCATAGAACTGGGGAGCGGACGTCTCATCGACTTCCTGCGCGTTGTACATGCGCAGAACCATCTTGTCGGAAAACCAGTAGGCGAAGAAATTCATCGCGCCACCGAAAATCAGCGCCATGATCATGCCGTTGGCCCCGCCAAGGTATCCGCCGATCGCGCCAAACAGCGCCACGATGCCCGCCATCAGGACGGTCGTCTTTAACCAGTTCGCCAGCATTGCTGGAATCTCCTTCCGTTATCTCTGCCGCAAGCTTAGATTGGGCAGAGCAGGAAAAATTCAAGATGCCGAGGAAAACACCGCGCCCGGCAGCAAGGCGTTACCGGCCAGGAATTGCGCTGCCGAAAGGCGTTTCCCGCCGGCCTTCTGCAACTCGCCAAGGCGCAAGGCCCCCTCGCCGCAGGCGACGACGATTCCTTTCCGATCAGCAGAAATGACGGTTCCGGGCGCGGCCGTCTCGGGAACGGCAACCGCCTGCCAGATTTTGACCTGGACTCCGTCCAAGGTAGTCGATGCGCCGGGAAACGGGTTGAATGCGCGAATCTTGCGTTCCAGCTCCCCAACGGGCAGAGACCAATCGAGCAAGGCTTCCGCCTTCTCGATCTTGGCCGCGTAAGTCACCCCTTCATCAGACTGGGGAGAGGCGGCAAGAGGAAGTTGCCCCAGCGCCTCAACGATAAGTCGCGCGCCAAGTTCGGCCAATTTGTCGTGCAGCGACCCCGCCGTTTCGTCGGCGGCGATCGGCAGGCGCCCGGAGAGAAGCACCGGTCCGGTATCCAGTCCGGCCTCCATCTGCATGATGCAGACACCCGACTCGGTATCACCGGCGAGAATGGCGCGCTGTATCGGCGCAGCGCCGCGCCAGCGCGGCAACAACGAAGCGTGGATGTTGATGCAGCCGTAACGCGGAAGATCCAGCACCTCTTGCGGGAGAATCAATCCGTACGCCGCGACGACCATCACATCGACGTCAAATGCACGTAACCGCTCGCGCGCCGACGGGTCCTTGAGCGACGAAGGCTGATAAACCTCGATTCCGGCGGCCTGTGCCAGCGCCTTCACGGGCGAGGGCCGAAGTGTCATGCCGCGCCCTGACGGCCTGTCCGGTTGAGTGAGTACCAACACCACCTCATGCCCGGCAGCCAGGATGGCGGAGAGGGATTGCGCGGCGAATTCGGGTGTTCCGGCAAACAGCAGTTTCATGCGGTGATCTTCGCCTGCTTGGCAAGCTTGGCCTTGATGCGCGTCTGTTTGAGTTGGGACAGGTGCTCGACGAACACCTTGCCGTCCAGATGATCGATTTCGTGCTGGAGGCAGACCGCGAGCAAACCATGCGCCTCGATCGTTCGCATCTCTCCCTTCAGGTCGAGATACTGCACCACCACACTCTCCGCTCGCTCGACGTTGTCGTAAATGCCGGGAACGGACAGGCAGCCTTCTTCACACACCTGTGTTCCGGCCAGTTCGGTGATCTCCGGATTGATGAGTGTCAGCAACTCGTCGCGTGCTTCTGAAACGTCGATCACGATTACCCGCTTATGGACATCGACCTGCGTTGCCGCCAGACCGATCCCCGGAGCCTCGTACATCGTTTCAGCCATATCGCGGGCAAGCCGCTTTATGCTTTCGTCAATTTCCCGAACGGCCGTAGCGACCTTTTTCAGACGCGGGTCCGGGAAGCGAAGAATCGGGAGTAGAGCCATAAAAAAGCTTGATTGAATAAGTAATTATGTGCAGAATCTAATGCAACATCTATAAAGACGGCGCAATATCCGGGCAGGCAAAATTGGACAAAGTTGCTTTGAATCGGTTCGCGATTTGTCTTGTCCCGAAGTCTTTCCAAGCCCGGATGCGCGCCTGACGAGGATAACACGATGATCCGCTTTCTATCTGTGCTCTTTCTAGCCGCGGCGGCGACATTTAGTAATGCTGCCGAGGAACCCTTGAAATTGTCCAACACCGCCCCCGATCGCTATGTCGTGGTTCGCGGCGATACCTTGTGGGACATTTCGGCGAAATTTCTCAAGCAGCCGTGGCGCTGGCCCGAAATCTGGCGCATGAACAAGGCCCAGATCAAGAATCCTCACCGCATTTATCCCGGGGATGTGCTCGTTCTCGGACGCGATGCTTCTGGTGCCCCGTTGCTGCGACTCGAATCGAAGGTTCGGCCGCAAATCTATTCGGAGCAACTGACCCAGGCGATTCCGCCGATTCCGCCCAACGTCATCGAACCCTTCATTGCCGCGCCGCTCGTCATCGAGCAGAACGGTTTCGACAATGCCGCAAAAATCGTGGCGACCCAGGAAGATCGCGTATTCCTCGCGAAAGGGGATACCGCGTACGTCACCAACGCCGACCCCGGCAAAAAGAACTGGCAGGTGTTCCGCAAAGGTGAGCCGCTGCGCGACCCGGAGGACCCCGAACGCATCCTTGGCTATGAAGCCTTCCATCTCGGCTCCGCCACGCAGGTACGTCCGGGCGACCCGGCGATTTTTGAGATCGTTACTGCGAAACAGGAGATTGGCAGCGGCGACCGCCTCATCCCGTCCGTCCGTCCCGAACTCGTCGACTATGTGCCGCACAAGCCGGAAAGCGGCTTCAAGGGTCGGGTCGTCTCGGTTTATGGAGGTGTGGGTGCCGGCGGCAGGTTGTCCATCATTTCCCTCAACCGTGGCAGCAAGGACGGCGTTGAAATCGGGCACGTGCTGGCGCTGGAGAAAAACCGTACGGTCGTCCAGCGTGACGAAAACGATCGGAAAACCAGCGTCGTCATCCCGGCGATCCGCTATGGCCTTGCCTTTGTCTTCCGCACATTCGAGCAGATTTCCTACGCGCTGGTGCTTCAGTCGGATGGAACCGTGGACGTCAACGACTTTCTTTCTACTCCGTGACGCCACATGACCGACGGTGAGTCGTTAACCAACTGGTTGAGGCTCACCCTGATTCCTGGAATCGGCGGTCAGACCCAGCGAAAACTGCTCTCGGCGTTCGGCTTACCGGACGCCGTTTTTTCTGCCGGTTCTGCCGCATTGCGGGCCGCCGTTGGTGAAAAGGCAGCCAGCCTGTTGCTTGAGGCGAACAATGAAGCCGAAATCGAAGCGGCGGTCACCTGGGCCAGCGGTGAGGACCAGCATATCGTCACGCTGGCAGATTCCGAATATCCCCAGGCCCTGCTGGAAATAGCCGATCCACCAACACTGCTCTATGTCCGCGGGCGGCTAGCGTTGCTGAACCAGCCCACCATCGCCATCGTCGGCACCCGCAATCCGACGCCCCAAGGACTGCGAAACGCAGAGGCATTCGCCGCAGCACTGGCTGAAGGCGGATTCGTCGTGGCCAGCGGTCTCGCTCTTGGCGTCGACGCTGCAGCGCATCGCGGCGCGCTTTCAGCTAAGGGAAAGACCGTGGCCTTCATCGGAACCGGCATCGACCGGGTTTATCCTGCAAGAAACAGGGAATTGGCCCATGAAATCGGGACCAACGGCGCGATCGTTTCGGAATTCCCGTTGGGAACGCCGGTTCTCGCTTCCAATTTCCCGAGGAGAAACCGCCTTATCTCGGGAGTTTCACGCGGGGTTGTCGTCGTCGAAGCCGCGACCGAGAGCGGTTCATTGATCACCGCCCGCCTGGCTGCCGAACAGGGTCGCGACGTATTCGCCATCCCCGGCTCGATTCATTCTCCCCAGTCGCGCGGTTGCCACCAGTTGATCAAGCAAGGGGCGAAGCTGGTAGACAGCGCACAGGACATTCTCGAGGAATACTCCGGCGTCAAGTCGAATGAAAACCGCGCGGTTAACTCTGAGGGAAACAGTAGTGCCCCACCTTCAGTCGAGGAGAGTGTTCTCAAGCATTTGGGATACGAGTCCTGTTGCCTTGATGAACTGGTCATACGCACCGGGATGGCCACAGATGCGCTTTCGGTAATTCTTCTGCAACTGGAACTGGAGGGACGGGTTGCGCTGCTGCCAGGGAATCGGTTTCAGCGCATGGCGCCTCTTTGAAGTCTGGCGGGCCGGGAAATACGTTTCGCGTCCGCACCATTACACCCCGAGTTGGCCACCTGCTTTCCGAGGGCTCGCTTGCCAAGCTTCCGGCACTGCTCTTATCATGCGTCGCAAATTTCACTGACGCACAAACATGTGCGGCAGGTATCCATTCCCTCGCTGTTCCCGCGGACTCCATACATGAGCAAAAAGCTGATCATCGCAGAAAAACCATCCGTCGCTGCCGACATTGCCCGAGCGCTGGGCGGCTTCGCAAAACACGACGACTATTTCGAGGGCGAGGAAGGGATCATCTGTTCTGCGGTCGGCCATCTGCTAGAACTCGCCTGTCCGGAAGAATACGAAGTCAAGCGCGGGAAATGGTCGTTCGCCCACCTCCCGGTAATTCCGCCGCATTTCGACCTTCGCCCGATCGAGAAGTCAGAATCCCGGCTCAAGCTCCTTACCCGCCTGATCAAGCGAAAAGATGTCACCGCTCTCGTCAATGCATGCGATGCGGGCCGCGAAGGCGAGCTGATTTTCAACTACATCGTCCAGCACTCGAAGTCCAGTAAGCACGTTGAGCGGTTGTGGCTCCAATCAATGACACCACAGGCCATCCGTGATGGATTCAGCCGTCTTCGCCCCGGTGTCGAAATGCGCGGGCTTGCGGATGCTGCCGTATGCCGTTCTGAATCGGACTGGCTCGTCGGGATCAATGGTACTCGGGCAATGACGGCCTTTAACTCCAAGACCGGCGGCTTCCATCTGACCACCGTTGGCCGAGTGCAAACCCCCACGCTCGCGCTGATCGTCGAGCGCGAAGAGAAAATCCGCAAGTTCAAACCACGTTCCTATTGGGAGGTGGAAGCGAACTTTCTCTGCCAGGCGGGCGAGTACAAGGGGCGCTGGTTCGACGAAAAATTCAGCAAGGGAAAAGGCGAGGAAGACGAGCATCTTCGTGCCGACCGGATTTGGGATGAAGCAACTGCGCAGCGTCTGCGCGACAAGTGCCAAGGTCGTCCCGGGGTCGTCACCGAAGAAGCCAAGCCGTCGTCACAGCTGTCGCCACTGCTCTACGACCTCACGAGCCTGCAACGCGAGGCAAACAGCCGTTTCGGTTTCTCCGCCAAGGCCACACTCGGTCTGGCGCAGGCGCTGTATGAAAAGCACAAGGTGCTCACCTATCCGCGAACCGATTCCAGAGCGTTGCCGGAGGACTACCTCGGAAGTGTTCGCGAAGCGCTGAAGATTCTGACCGGCGAGGGTGCCGGAAAGGGACATGACGAGGCCTTGCTTGCCAGATATTCGCCATTCGCCCACCAGATTCTTGCACGCAACTGGGTCATTCCCAACAAGCGCATTTTCAATAACGCGAAGATCTCTGATCACTTCGCCATCATCCCCACGCAACAGGCCCCGAAGCACCTTTCCGAGCCCGAGCAGAAGCTGTATGACATGGTTGTCAAGCGCTTCCTCGCGGTTTTCTACCCGGCAGCGGAATATCTGATCACGACGCGGATCACGCGGGTCGAAAGCGAGCCTTTCAAAACCGAAGGCAAGGTCTTGGTCAATCCGGGCTGGCTTGCCGTCTATGGTCGCGAAAGCCAGGAGGGCGAGGAGGGCAGTCTTGTTGCGGTAATTCCTCAAGAGAAGGTCGCGGCGGACGAGATCGCACTGAACGGCTTGGCCACCCGCCCGCCAGCCCGTTATTCGGAAGCGACGCTGCTGTCGGCGATGGAAGGCGCCGGAAAGATGGTGGACGACGAGGAGTTGAAGGCGGCAATGGCTGGCCGTGGACTCGGTACGCCGGCAACCCGTGCACAAATCATCGAAAACCTGATCGGGGAACAATACGTTCATCGCGAGGGGCGCGAATTGCTGCCTGCGGCCAAGGCGTTCTCGCTCATGACCCTGCTCAACGGGCTCGGCGTTCGCGAACTCACCGCCCCCGAGCTGACCGGCGAGTGGGAGTACAAACTGGCGCAGATGGAGCGGGGAGAGTTGTCCCGCGAAACGTTCATGAAGCAAATCAGCGCCATGACCCAGCACATCGTTGATCGGGCCAAGAGCTACGACAACGACACGATTCCTGGCGATTTTGGGGAGCTATCCACGCCTTGTCCAAAATGCGGTGGAACAATCAAGGAAACCTACAAGAAATTCCAGTGCCAGGGATGCGATTTTTCGCTATGGAAAATCGTCGCCGGTAGGCAGTACGAAGCCTCGGAGATCGAAGAGCTGCTGGAGAAGCGTCAGATCGGACCGTTGTCTGGCTTCCGCAACAAGATGGGACGGCCATTCAACGCCATAATCAAGCTTAACGAAAGCCATCAACCCGAATTCGACTTCGGACAGGGAATCGGGGAAGAAAACGGCGGAGAAGCAATCGATTTTTCTGGACAAGAGCCGCTCGGTCCTTGCCCCAAATGCAGCGGCCGCGTCTTTGAACACGGAATGTCCTATCTGTGCGAGAACTCGGTTGGCGCCACCAAGAGTTGTGATTTCCGTTCTGGAAAAGTGATCCTCCAGCAAGCCGTTGATCGCGATCAAATGGCAAAACTCCTAGCAACGGGAAAGACGGATCTGCTCACAGGCTTCATTTCCGCGCGTACCCGACGCAAGTTCTCGGCGTTCCTTGTCCGTGGATCGGATGGAAAAGTCGGATTCGAGTTCGAAAAGCGGGAAGCTAAACCTGCTGCATCTGGAAAACAGCGGAAAGCAACTACCGCCAAGAAGTCGGCGGCCGACGATCAGGGATAGCGGAAACTGTCGGCGTTCCCCGCGAACCCAAGCTATCGTGTTTCACGTGAAACCACCGGGCGATCGGTGGTTTCTGTCCCTTACAGCAGACGCACCCCGGACGGTGGCGCGGCGGCGATCGCCGCGCAAAGAACGTCGATGACCTGCGGTCTCGGGAAGGTCACGCGCCACGCGAGCGCTACACGGCGTGTAGGCTCAGGTGCCGCGAAGTTTCTGATGCACAACAGATCCGACCCCGAAGGCCACGATTTCGCCGCGGAAACGGGCACTACCGAGATCCCCGCCCCGCTGGCGACCATGTGTCTGACCGTTTCCAGCGAACTTCCTTCCAAGGCTCCCTCGATTCCACCGGGTTCTGACAGCTTCGGGCAGGCCTGTACGACCTGATCGCGAAAACAGTTTCCTTTCCCCAGCAGCAGAAGATTCTCCGCCGCGACCTGATCCCGCGAGATGAGGTCGTTGGCGGCCAGCGGGTGAACACACGGCAAAGCAACGCAGAATGGCTCGTCATAGACAGGGCGGGTGACGATGCCCGGTTCATCGAACGGCAGCGCGATAATGATTACGTCGAGCTCGCCTCTGCGTAACTGCCCGGCCAAGGTTGCCGTGAAATTCTCATTGATGAACAGCGGCATCTTGGGCGCATGCTCATGTAGTGCCGGAATCAGCTTGGGAAGCAGATAGGGGGCAATCGTATAGATCACCCCAACCCGCAGGGAGCCGATCAAAGGATCTTTTCCCTGCCCGGCAATTTCATTCAGCCTATCCGCTTCCTGGAGTACGCGCTCCGCCTGCCGGGCGATTTGTTCGCCAATCGGTGTCAATTGGACATCGGCCGAACTGCGCTCGAACAGGGTGACACCAAGCCGATCCTCGACTTTCTTGATTGCCACGGAGAGCGTCGGCTGGCTGACATGGCACTTCTCCGCTGCCCGCCCGAAATGACACTCTCGGGCCAGCATTACGATATAACGGAGCTCGGTAAGTGTCATGCCAAGGTCCGCCGGAATCTAGACGTCGATGTTTCTCGCCGCCAGGGCGTTACTTTCAATGAAATTCCTGCGCGGTTCGACCAGTTCGCCCATCAGGGTCGTGAATATTTCGTCAGCACCGATCGCATCCTCGATCTGGACCTTGAGCAGGCGCCTTACTTGAGGATCCATCGTCGTCTCCCAAAGCTGTTCCGGGTTCATCTCTCCCAGACCTTTATAACGTTGTTTGGAAACACCACGTTCGACTTCGTTGAGTAGCCAGCGCATGGCCTCGGCAAAGCTCGACACAGCCTGTTTCTTCTCCCCCCGGGAGACAGTCGCACCCGGACCGAAAAGATCGGCCAGGATCGTCGCTGTGCGCCTTAGCTGAACGTAATCGCCGCTACCAACAAAGTCTTCGTCGATTGCACTGACCTTTAGATTGCCATGACGAACTCGTTCGAGGCGCAATTGCCAGCTTTCTTCCGCCGAATCGAAATAAGCGTAGATGCGGATTTCCGCTCGTGCGGCAACAGCTTGTGCGAGAACACTGGCGCTGGCGGCGGCGGTCGATTCATTCGAAAGATCGACTTCCACATTCGCATCGATCAACGCATGCAACACGTCGGCATCGATGAGATGCCCCAGTCGATTTATCACCGATTCTGCGAGAAGGTACTCGCGGGCCAGTTGTTCGAGCGCAGCCCCGGCAATTCCTTCAGCGCCAGCCCGTGGAATGATCGTTGCATCGTTCAGCGCCAGTGAGAGAAGGAACTGGTTGAGCGCCTGATCGTCCTTGATGTATTGCTCCGTTTTCCCGTGTTTGACCTTGTAGAGCGGCGGCTGGGCGATATAAATGTGCCCGCCTTCAACGAGCTCGGGCATCTGCCGGTAGAAAAACGTCAACAACAGGGTCCGGATGTGGGCGCCATCAACGTCCGCATCGGTCATGATGATCAGCCGGTGATAGCGCAGCTTCTCGGGCTTGTATTCGTCTTTGCCGATTCCTGTGCCAAGCGCCGTAATCAGCGTGGCGATTTCCTGTGACGAAATCAGCTTGTCGAAGCGTGCCTTTTCGACGTTGAGGATTTTCCCCTTGAGGGGAAGAATCGCCTGAAACTTGCGGTCACGTCCCTGCTTCGCCGATCCGCCAGCGGAATCTCCCTCGACGAGATAGAGCTCGCACAGGGCCGGATCCTTTTCCTGGCAATCGGCCAGCTTGCCCGGTAAGCCGACGCCGTCGAGCAGCCCCTTGCGCCGGGTCATTTCCCGTGCCTTCCGCGCGGCATCGCGCGCGCGTGCGGCTTCGACGATCTTGCCGGTAATGACTTTGGCGTCGGCAGGACGTTCCTGGAGAAATTCGGCGAGGCGCGCTGCCACCACTTCCTCGACCGCCGGCCTTGCTTCGGAAGAGACGAGCTTCATCTTGGTTTGCGAAGCAAACTTCGGATCAGGCATTTTCACCGAGAGGACACACGCCAACCCTTCGCGCATGTCATCACCGCTGATATCGACCTTGGCCTTCTTGGCGATATCGTTTTCTTCGATGTACTTGTTGATTACCCGGGTCATTGCCGCCCGCAGGCCGGTCAAGTGGGTTCCACCATCCGATTGGGGAATATTGTTGGTGAAACACAAAACCTGTTCGGCGTAGGAATCGTTCCATTGCATGGCCACTTCGACGCCGATGGTCGCGTTACCGCCGGCAATTTCGGATTCGCCTGCCGCATAAAAAACGTTGGGATGCAATACCGCTTTGGATCGATTGATGTACTCGACGAACCCTTGTACTCCGCCCAGAAAGGCGAAGTTTTCTTCCTTGGCGGTACGTTGATCGATCAGCCGGATTTTTACGCCGTTATTCAGGAAGGACAACTCGCGCAGGCGTTTGGCAATCACTTCGTAATGAAACTCGACGTTGCCAAAAATTTCCTCGTCGGCCATGAAATGGACTTCGGTACCACGCTTTTCCGTGCTTCCCACTACTTTGAGCGGGGATACCTCGACACCGTTCTGGATTTCGGTGTGACGGTCAACCACGCTGCCGCGACTGAAATCCAGCTGATATTTCTTTCCGTCCCGCCGAATGGTCAAACGAAGCCATCTTGACAAGGCATTGACGCAGGAAACGCCAACGCCGTGCAATCCGCCGGAAACCTTGTAGGAATTCTGGTTGAATTTTCCACCGGCATGCAGGACGCACAAGACGATCTCGGCAGCAGAACGCTTCGGCTCATGCTTGTCGTCAAACTTGATGCCCGTCGGAATCCCCCGGCCATTGTCGGCAACAGAAATGGAATTGTCGGCATGAATGGTGATGAGGATATCGTCGCAGTGACCGGCCAACGCTTCATCAATGGCGTTATCAACGACCTCGAAGACCATGTGGTGCAGACCGGTTCCGTCCGAGGTATCACCGATATACATGCCCGGCCGCTTGCGAACCGCCTCCAAACCTTCAAGTTGCTGGATACTCGACTCGTCGTAGGCTGGTTGACTGCTGTTGTTCATGCTGTTCCCGATTTCTGTTTCACGTGAAACTTAACAATTCTTCTATTCAAAAACTAAATCCGCATCGGCATGACGACGTATTTGAAACGATCGTTGCCCGGAACGGATAAGAGAGCACTCGAATTGGCGTCGTTGAATCCCCATTCAACCATTTCCGATGCGGTATTGTTCAGCACGTCGAGCAGATAACCTACATTGAAGCCGACATCGATTGGATCGCCCGAGTATTCCACTTCGATTTCTTCTTGCGCTTCTTCGTGCTCGGCGTTTGCCGCCATGATCTTCAAGCTGCCCTGAGCCAGGATCAACCGGACCCCCCTGAATTTCTCATTGGTAAGGATTGCCGCCCGAACCATCGATTGGAGAAGAACAGTGCGATTCAGCAGAACGTGATTCTTCAAGGATGCTGGAATGACGCGTTCGTAATCCGGGAACTTTCCGTCAATCAGCTTGGAAACCATGGAAATATTGCCGAACTGGAAGCGGATCTGGTTTGCCGTCGTTTCGATTACCAAGGGCTCATCGCTGTCGGAAAGCAATCTGTTGAGTTCCAGAACTGTCTTTCTCGGAAGAATGAGCTCCTGCCTCGGCAGCGAGACATCGTTGCCAATCTCCATGCTCGCGTATGCCAGACGGTGCCCGTCGGTAGCCACCGCACGCAGTTCACCGCCATCAATCAACAACAACAACCCGTTCAGGTAATACCGGACATCCTGTGCAGCCATCGAAAACTGCGTCTGCGCCAGAAGATGGCGGAACTTCTTTTGCGTCAACTCGACTCTGCCTGCCTGGGCATCAGAGATTGCCATCCGCGGAAAATCCTCCGGTGGCAGCGTCTGCAGGCTGAAACGACTTTTCCCGGCCTTAACCTGAAGCCGTTTTTCATCGAGATCCAGCGAGACCTCGGCGCTTTCCGGCAGTGAACGCAGAATATCCTGAAGCTTCTTCGCTCCGACCGTCACCGCTCCGTCAGCAGCGTTGTCGGTTACAACGCTGGAGGTAGTAATTTGGATCTCGATGTCTGTCGCCAGGAATGTCAGTGTATCTCCCTGTTTTTCCAGAAGAACATTGGAGAGAATCGGCAAGGTATGCCGCTTCTCGACGATTCCGGAGACCGACTGGAGCGGCGACAGGAGAAGATCCCTCTTGGTTTTAACAAGATTCATATTTATATAAATCCTATAAAGATAATCTCAAGAACAATTCTGTGGATAAGGTAAACAATTAATTTTAATTCAGTAACTTGGATACTCTAAACGGACAACAGAAACTCATGTATCGGGTTGTGGATAAAACTGAACAACTTTTTTACCCAGTCAAAAAACTTGAGTTATCGACAATCAAGCCACAGCTTTTTCCCCGGTTACCCACACCAGTTGACTATTATCCTTTCAATACCTGCAGCAAAACGTGGACATCGTGATTCAGTTCATTGTCCTTCGTCTTCAAGCTTTCGATGGTTCGTACAGCATGAAGGACGGTGGTGTGATCGCGTCCGCCAAACGCGTCGCCGATTGACGGATAGCTTTGCGAAGTCAGGTTTTTGGCCAGCCACATCGCGATTTGTCGCGGACGGGCAATCTGTCGTGAGCGCTTCTTCGAAAATAGATCGGCAACCTTGATCTTGAAGTAATCGGCAACCGTTTTCTGGATGTTCTCCACGGTAATTTGTCGATTGACCGCACCGATCAGATCCTTCAACGCTTCCTTGGACAGCTCCAGGTCAATTTTTCGTCCATGAAACGATGCGTAGGCCAAGACCTTCTTCAAGGCGCCTTCCAGTTCCCGAACATTGGAACGGAGATGCTTGGCGATGTAAAAGGCTACCTCGTCGTCAAGGCCGACTCCCTCGATTTCCGCCTTCTTTTTCAGGATTGCCACGCGCATTTCGATTTCCGGTGGCTCGATCTGGACGGTGAGTCCCCAGTCGAATCGCGTAATCAGACGATCTTCCAGACCGGAAATATCTTTCGGGTAGGTGTCGCAACTGATCACAATCTGCTTTTTTGCTTCAATAAGAGCGTTGAAAACAAAGAAGAATTCTTCTTGTGTACGATTCTTCCCATTGAAAAACTGGACATCGTCAAGAAGCAGAACGTCGAGCGAACGGTAATAGCGCTTGAAGGCGTCGAAAGACTTGGTCTGGTATGCGCGAACAACGTCGGAATAATAATCCTCGGCATGAACGTAACGGACGACCTTGGACGGATTCTGCTCGAGGATACGATTCCCGATCGCGTGGATGAGGTGTGTCTTTCCAAGCCCCGCACCGCCATAAATGAACATCGGGTTGTATGCGCCCCCCCCGGGATTCGTGGCTACCTGGATGGAAGCTGCGCGAGCCAGATCGTTGGCCTTCCCTACGATCAGATTTTCGAAGGTGAAACCGGGAATAAGCCGTGTTTTTTCGTAGGCAGGGACAGGGTAGGACCGTGCCGGAACATGTTCCGCCAGTGTTTTTTCCGCTGGCGCTGGACTGGAAATGCTACTTTGACGCGGAATCTCCAGCTTTTTGCTCGGTGAGGAAAACTCTTTTTGGCCAACAGCCAGAGAAATATCAATCGGGCATGAAAAGAACTGATTGCCCAGTTCTTCGATTCGACCAAGGTAGCGTTCCTTGACCCACTTAAGGATGAAACCGTTGGGTGCGATCAGACGCAACCCGTCTTCAGGATTGTCCTCTCCCTCCAGACGCAGTGGGCGAATCCAGGTATTGAATTGCTGAGACGACAATTCCTGCTCGAACTGGCTCAGACAAGAGTTCCAAAAGCTACTCATTAATAAAAGTCAACGAAAATCAAGATGAAGAACGCGCTGACGCCGCCAGGATCAACACGCAATAACGCTGGAACAATCGATTTATAGGTGGCGAACTGCCATCCATTGATTGCCCGGGAGGAATACAAAAAAAGCCTTGGCTGCTATCCGATTGCGCAGCCGGCTGAAGCTTGCGGAAGGCAAAGATGGCCTAAATTTTAACCCGCCGGAGAATAGTTATCCACAGCGTGCAGAAAATTTGATCTCGCAAAGCTACCGTCGATCGTTGAACCGTTTGCGGACGCGATCGCGCTCCTGTCCTTCACGCAGGACGAACCATCGAACCTTTGAGGACGAAGAACAACAATTGAATCGCGATTCTTTCTGCAGGTATTGGCAGGATAGCGAGTCCGTCCTGAATAACCGACTTCAAAGCACGGCGAAGGGGCGAAATTCGGGGCGCGGCGCTTGCCGGCGATTGGTGTCGGCAATGGAGAAGCA
>NZ_JCANUT010000022.1:0-50974 GCF_059569095.1 Propionivibrio pelophilus DSM 12018
CGAGCGCCTTGAGCGCGGAGCCTTTGACGATGGGGATGTCGTCGCCCGGGAATTCGTACTTGGAGAGCAACTCGCGCACTTCCATTTCGACGAGTTCGAGCAGTTCGGCATCGTCAACCATGTCGCACTTGTTCATGTAAACGATGATGTACGGCACACCGACCTGACGGGCCAGCAGGATGTGCTCGCGGGTCTGGGGCATGGGACCGTCGGCCGCTGACACCACCAGAATCGCACCGTCCATCTGCGCTGCGCCGGTAATCATGTTCTTGACGTAGTCGGCGTGACCCGGGCAGTCAACGTGAGCGTAGTGGCGCGTCTCCGTTTCGTATTCAACGTGCGCCGTGTTGATCGTGATCCCGCGCGCCTTTTCTTCCGGCGCCGCGTCGATCTGGTCATAGGCCTTCGCCTCACCACCAAACTTCTTCGACAGGATCGTCGTGATCGCCGCCGTCAGCGTCGTCTTCCCATGGTCAACGTGACCAATCGTGCCAACGTTTACGTGCGGCTTCGTACGCTCAAATTTTGCCTTAGCCATTGCCGGTACCTCAAACGTTAAAGTTAAAAATCCTTGAAACAGTGCGGTGGTGCCCATGGGCAGGATTGAACTGCCGACCTCTCCCTTACCAAGGGAGTGCTCTACCACTGAGCTACATGGGCATCTAGCCTGCGACCCGAAATAATAGCCGAACAACAGACTGGAGCGGGTGAAGGGAATCGAACCCTCGTCTTAAGCTTGGAAGGCTTCAGCTCTACCATTGAGCTACACCCGCGAAACGATAACGCGCAGCACTACCAATCACGACCGCTACAGCAACTTCTTTTTTGGTGGAGGGAGAAGGATTCGAACCTTCGAAGGCAGAGCCGTCAGATTTACAGTCTGATCCCGTTGACCGCTTGGGTATCCCTCCAAGCCAGAACCGCGAATTCTGACACTGAAATTTCACAGCGTCAAGCCCTCACGGCTTGGAACGGGCAATAGTATAACCCAATCTCTCTGAAATTTCCTGCTTTTTTGACTTTTTTGTTGCACCCTGCGAAACTGAATCGCCCCCCTTTCCTTGGCCTGAGAATTTTAGACCCCGACGCATGGCCATCAACCTTACCGATGAAGAGGTCACTCCCTATTGGGTGCACTTCGGGGTGCAGGCGGTAGCTTTTTTAGCTTCAATCTGCTTGGTCTCGGCGTTCGGCGCGATGCTGCCGGCTGCATCGATTTGGGTCACGGCTCCGGTTGTCACCGGCGCAATCGCATTGATACTCTCTTCTGTGCTTGGCCTTCCCTGGTGGTGGAAGGTGATCCACTCGCTTTTCCTCCCTGCCGCACTCTTCGCGCGTTCGGCGACCATACCACCAGAATGGTATCTCTGGTCCTTCATTTTCCTGTTTCTCGTATTCCGCAGCGCGACGATAGGCCGAATTCCGCTCTACTTCTCGGGGAAACACGCAAACCGGGCGCTTCTTGATCTAATCAGAGACAAGCCAAACCTCAGGTTCATTGATCTCGGCGCGGGCATTGGAAGCGTTACGTCTCACCTGGCACGCACCTTACCTCGGTGTGATTTCACTGGGGTTGAGAATTCAGCCATTCCCTGGCTATTCGGACGCCTTAGATCCCTCCAGGTAACCAACCACCACTGGATTTTTGGCGATTTTTGGCGTGCACCATTGGAAAACTATGATGTGGTTTACGCCTTCCTGTCTCCAGCGCCAATGGCAAGACTTTGGGAAAAAGCACAAAAGGAAATGCGCCCCTCCAGTCTTTTCATTACCAATACTTTCAGGTGCCCCGGCACGGAACCGACATTCGTTATCGAAATTGGAGGCCAACGCAAAGCCAAGTTGTACTGTTACGCCATCCCGACCGCATCAACTCAGGCGAATCCCCCTGCGCGCAACAACGACCATCGCTTGGGTCCGACTTGAAACTCCGAGCACTTTGAAGATGGCGGTCAGGTGAATTTTGACCGTCCCTTCGGACAAGCCAAGAATCGTTGCGATATCCCGATTGGACTTCCCCTTGGCCATTAACCCGAGAACCTCAGCCTGACGGCCAGTCAGACCAAAATCGGACGGATCAACCTCCCCGCCCGTCATCGGGGGGTGCGGCTCAGCAGAAAACGAGTTGACCGGTGACAACTCGGGCACCATCACCTTTCCAGCAAGAGCGTCACGCAGCACGGAAAGAAGGCGCTCGCTTGAATACGCTTTGGAAACAAACCCGGAGGCGCCGCACGCCATCGCCTTGCCTACCGTCTGCGCATCGTCGTACGCCGAAAGAATAACCACCGGCATCTCCGGATATCGCTGGCGGAAGGACTTCAGACAGGTAATACCATCAACACCGGGCAGCCCCAAGTCAAGAAGCACCAGGTCGAACGAATGCTCCTTCTCGAGCAGCGCGTTTGCTCCGTCAAAGTCAGCCACATCAAAGACGTCCACCGCCGCCTCGAGTTGTCTCAAGGTCTGAACAAGCCCCTCCCGCACCAGTGCATGATCCTCGATTAATAGCAGCTTAGTCATACCAACGCACCACGATTCATGGTTTTCCAGAAAAGTCAGATTTTACGAACATATGCACAAAATCCAAGACAGTTTTTTTACATCGACTACTTTTATTGCCGTAACACCGTAACGGTCGTGGTGCGGTGAATTGATTTTCGCCCCTCATCCACCCTGACGACATCATTCATTATCGACAGGATTAATGAAAGATCCGCAGGCTTGAGTAATACGCGCCAACGCTCAGACTGAATCACCTTCCTGCGATCCGGTGAGGCCGCGCCCGTCATGAGAATCGCGCGTATCGGACTGGAGGAGCGACTCTGGATATGCTCCAGCAGACTAATGCCGTTATCTCCCGGGAGAACGTAATCCGAGATATAGAAATCCCCCCCCAGCAAGCGAGGCGACGCAACCGCTTGCTCGGCACTGCCAAATACGTCGACATCCATATTCAGCGCCTGCAACGAGAGTTCGATCGACTTCGCCACGACAGGATCATCCTCCACAACGACGACCCTCCAGCCGCTGAAAATCGAGTAATCCACCGGCAAGGCATCTTCCTGCGGCGAGCCAGCAGCAAGATCGATTGACTCGCCCGCCCAGTCCGCGACTTCACACAACGGCAGTGAGATTTCGAACACGGAGCCCCGTCCCTCGCGAGACCGAAAAGCGACATCTCCACCGAGCAGACGAGCCGTCCGGCGAGCAATGGACAATCCGATCCCGATTCCCTTCGCTCGATCGCGTGTGGGATTGCTCACCTGGTAACACTCTTCAAATATCGCCTCTCCAACGCCTTTCGGAATGCCAATGCCGGTGTCCCAGACCTGGATCAGGAACCGACCTTCACGCCGGCGGACTCCGACCAGCACCCCGCCCGTCTCCGTGTATTTGAACGCGTTATCTATCAGATTGCGCAGAATGCCAAGCAAAAGCCCTGGGTCGGTGAACACGACCAACCCCCTGAATGGATAAAAAAACTTGAAACGCAAGTTTCTCTGTTGCGCGATGGAAGAAAAAGCCTCATCAACCGAACGAAAGATTTCCTCGACATCCATCGGACGCTTTTGAGGCTGAACCATACCAGCATCAAGTTTCGAGAAATCGAGCAGCGAATACAGCAGTTCACTCAGAGAATTCACTGATAGGGACAAAAATCGCGCAATACTCTGCTGCTCGCCCGTCAGCCCTGCCCGAATTAACGCATCCTTGAACAAATTTATCGCCTGAATCGGCTGACGCAAGTCGTGGCTCGCGACGGCAAGAAACCGCGCCTTCGCCTTGTTCGCTTGCTCCGCCTCCAGTTTCGCTCTGGAGAGATCTGCTTCCGCCTGCTTCTGCCTTGTAATATCGGTCAGCGCGACGACATATCCATGCACCTCGCCATTGGCACCGCGCTCGACTCTGGATTCGCCAATTACGTGAAAGAGTTCCCCATTTACTCCGTACAGCTGGTACTCGCTCACTCCTGGTACGATGCTTTCACCGCCTGGTTGCCGTCCGTCCTGGCAAGCAAGGTCTGACCACTCGCGCCCAATCAGATCGCCCTTGGCATAGCCAAGGATGTTCAAAAGACAGTCATTGGCAAACACCATTCGCGCGGAAGAGTCGAGGCGACAAATCCCGACTGGAACCACTTTCGCCAGATCGTTGAATTGTGTCTCGCTCACCGCCAATTCGCCAAGAATGCTTGCCTCGCGCCTTCGCATGCGGCGCAACCTTCCGACAAGCACACGGACCAGCACCATGACAAAAAGAAAGACCCCGCAGGAAAAAGACAACCGAACGATCCATCCGCTCAACACGGCATCACGGCTCATTCCAGCCATGACGTAAATCGGATAAACAGATCCACCTTCACGGCTGACCATGCTTCCCTGCTTCACCTCAGCCACATACTCCACAAAGAGGCGCACCGAGTCGCTCGTTTCAGCCTTCGCCACCGTCATGCCCCGATCGGTTGCCCCGAGGACCGTTCCATCCTTTTGCTTCAATGCGATTACAGAGCGCTTCTCTGAATCAACATCCGCCATCTGGCGCTGCAAATCCCCAATATTGAGCGTGGCGAACACCGCCCCCATGAATGCCCCGCTCTCATCGCGCAAGCCACGTGCGATGACCATGACCTCCTCTCCCGAAAATCGGCTCGTCAGCACGCGAGAAAAAACAGGCTGCGACGAAGGGCCATCCCGTAGTTGCCGAAAATAGTTCCGCTCGGCAACACTGTCCGTAGCTTCACCCCCTCCGTACGACGAATACACAACGATTCCATCCGCGTTGCAGATGTGGTAGCTGCCGGCGCCATCGAAACTCAAGATACGCGCGGTGAGACTGTTTTCGGTGCGCCCCTGAATCTGCATCGTAGCGGTCCAGGTCAACGCATTTTTTGAAAGCTCGGACGATAGCGCCTGCAACTCGACATCCACCCGACTGATGCGCCCGCCAAATTGCGAGGCCAGCAGAGTCGCCAATTGCCGCGTGGAGCTTTCGGCCTTACGCAATTGCTCGTGGTAATCGAACCACAGCAAAGCCGCAACGAGAAAAAACAGCATTCCGGTTGCCACCAACAATAAAAGGACAGGTGTTCTGCTCCGCCTTTTCAGGAATTTGGCTGGATTCTCCATGGATCGCTATTGACGCCCTGGCAGCATCAGGATTGAGATTCCTGATCAAGGCCTATCGGCGACAGATCGAGATTCGACTGCCAGCCACTCCGTTCAGGGCTGGAGAAAGCGTATCTTCGCGCTTCCTCGGCAGTCTGTTCCGAAAAAGACTCGATGAGCCTGCGCAACAACCCGATTTGCGGCAACATGGTTCCATAGAATAGAACCAGCCCTCCCCGACGGATCAGAAGCGTCGGAAAATTCTCGATATCGAGATCACCAAGACTGTCGGCACGCTCTTCGATATCCCACCAGGAAAAGCGCACCTCCGGAAACACGTCAGCCAGTTTCCCGAACGCGCTTTCGTACTCTCGACAGGTTCCACACCATTCAGCGCACAAGCACACCACCGACAGCGCATCGTGCGACGGTTTCGATACAACGCATTCTGGTTGATGCATACGATTCAAACAAGCTATCTCAAGAGAACAGGAAAACGGCAAGACGACCACACGTGCTCTTTCCCAGACATCGAATATTTCCGCTTACCCAACGCTCGTCATATTAACGCAAGCAAGCAATGCCCAGAGCCGTTTGGGCGCTACTCAACGAGCATGTTCGTGAACTGCCACGGATCGTCATCGCCCCTGACATCGTCACCGAACAACTCACAGCGATCACGCACAGGCGTCCAGTCACCATAGACACCGACCATCTCCCCGAGATACGGCCTGGCGACAGCCATCAGTTCGCGGAACGGCAAATCATCCGGCTCGACGATTCCCGCGTCAGGATGCTCGATCGCCCAAACCGCGCCGGCAAGAATCCCGGCCGCCGTCTGCAGGCTGGTCGCGTTGTTGAAAGGACAGAGTTGGCGCGCCTTCTCGATCGTCAGGCGGGAACCATACCAATAGGCGTTTCTCGCGTGGCCGAGGAGCAGGACGCCCAGTTCATCCATGCCCGAGACAATGTCATCGGCACCCAGCAACCGCTTTCGCGCCTGTAGTTGCCAGTTCTGCCCGGCAGCTTCATGCAGAGAAAGCACCGTGTCGTCGCACGGGTAATACGCATAGTGCACCGTCGGGCGGTAGCGCACGGCATCGCCTTCGCGCAGCGTAAGATAGTCGGCAATCGACAGGGACTCGCTGTGCGTGATCAGGAAGCCGTGGTAATTCCCTTCGAGCGGCGTCCAGCTGCGAACCCGGGTCGCGCCGCCTGGACGATTCAGCCACACGGCGCCGTTCGCGCCATCAAGCAACCGCCCGCGGGCCGGCAGCCGTCGCTCGTGACTCCCCCACGCCAGCTCGGCTGGCTGGCAGGCCTCGCCATGGAGTCCTTCCACCGACCAGGTATTGACGAATTCACCGATCTGCTTGCGGCGGACAGGCACCTGCGTATCACGTTCGGCAATGTGGATGGCGCGAATGCCGAGGCTCTGCGCGAGCGTGGCCCAACCGCTCTGGTCACGTGGCTCGCCGGCGTCCGGCAAAAGATCCCGCCCGAGGTTGACGAGCGCCTGCTTGACGAAATGAGAGACGAGGCCCGGGTTCACGCCATGCGTGATGACCGCCGTCGGCAATCCGTGTTCTTCACTCCGTAAGCTCAGCGCCGCCTGGCGCAAGGCGTGGTTGGTTCGCGATTCCGGCGGCAGAGAGGCGTCGAGATAGCCGCCTGTCCAGGGCTCGGTACAGGCGTCCAGATACAACACGCCATGCGCCTGACACCAGGCCATGAGTTCGACGCAACTGACGTCAACAGAAAGGTTGAGCAGGAAATCTCCGACCCCGAGCCTTTCCGACAGAGCCAAGGACAAGTTCGAGCGCGTGACGGCGAGCTCTTCCACCAGTACGCCACAGGCCTCGGCAACCGAGAAATCGCATTCCGACGGGGCAAGGACGGTTATCTGCCGAGGATGCATGGCGATGTGGCGCAACAGCAAAGGCAATACGCCTTGAGCGACACAGCCGAAGCCGATCACCAACATACGCCCCTGAAAATGTGTCCACTGCCGTTCCAAACTCGCCGCCATCAGGCATCCCCCTCCCTTTCTGCCCGAAAAATCTAAAAGATCAAGACGCGCCGGGTCAAGGCATGCCCTGTCCGGCGATGAAAAACACGGCGGGACAGCGCCGGTCAGGTGCCGGGCGGAAAATGGCGTGCGGCTAGCTGGGCATAGCCACGGGACGAACCCTGCCGGCGGCCTCTTTGGCGCGCCCCCGAGCCTCGTCGGTGTCGGCGCCGGTGGCCACGACAACCCCCATCCGGCGCCTGGTGAAGCTCTCCGGCTTGCCGAACAGGCGCAGATCGGTTCCGGGAACGCGCAGCGCTTCGGCAACGCCTTCGAAGGCGATGCCCTTCGCGTCTACGCCACCGTAGATCACCGCGGAGGCACCGGGAGCACGCAGGGACACATCGACCGGCAAGCCGAGAATGGCACGGGCATGCAGCTCAAATTCCGAGAAACGTTGCGAAGCGAGCGTGACAAGCCCCGTATCGTGCGGGCGCGGACTGACTTCGGAGAACCACACCTGCTCGCCCTTGACGAAAAGCTCGACGCCGAACAGGCCACGCCCGCCCAAGCTGCCGGTAACGGCCCGGGCAATCGCCTGCGCCTTTTCCAGGGCGACTGTGCTCATCGCCTGCGGCTGCCAGGATTCGACGTAATCGCCGTTTTTCTGGATATGCCCGACCGGCGCGCAGAAGTGCGTTTCGACCTCACCGTCGGCGCCGAGCGCGCGCACGGTGAGCAGCGTGATCTCGTACTCGAAATCGACGAAGCCCTCGACGATCACGCGCGCCTGACTGACGCGACCACCTTGCATCGCGTACTCCCACGCCTTGGCGACATCGTCCGGTCCGCGCAGCAGCGACTGCCCCTTGCCCGACGACGACATGGTCGGCTTGACCAGGCACGGGTAGCCGATCCCCGCGTCGATGGCCGCCTGCAGTGCTTCCAGCGACTCGGCAAAGGCATACGGCGACGTCGGCAGCCCGAGTTCTTCCGCAGCCAGGCGGCGGATACCCTCGCGGTTCATCGTCAGGCGCGTGGCACGCGCGGTCGGTATGACCTCGGCAAGCCCCTCGCGCTCGATGTCGACCAGCATGTCGGTGGCGATGGCCTCGATCTCAGGCACAACGAGGTGCGGACGCTCCAGTTCGATCAGCGCGCGCAGCGCCGGCCCGTCGGTCATCGAAACGACATGCGCGCGATGCGCCACCTGCATCCCCGGCGCATCGGGATAGCGGTCGACGGCGACCGTTTCGACCCCGAGGCGCTGCAGGGCAATGATGACTTCCTTGCCGAGTTCGCCGGCGCCGAGCAGCATGACGCGTGTCGCCGACGGGCTGAGTGGCGTTCCGATGCGGGTCGGCATCGGAGCAAGGGGAGCGGAGGTCGTTCCGGTCATGGCAAGGGTCCTGTAGGCCGTTGAAAACATCGGAATTTTAGCAAGGACCCGGCGAGCGGTAATGAATCAGGTTGTGGAACACAGCCGGCACCGTCCCCCGATTGGCGTAACCGTGCGGCCGGTCGGCGGAAAAACGCACCGCGTCACCGACCGACAGGGGCGTCCAGGCGCCGTCGGTCAGCACCTCCATGATCCCGGCCAGGACGATGACCGTCTCGGTGACACCAGGCGCGTGCGCCTCGGATTCGCGCACATAGCCGGGCGACAGGGTCAGCTCGAACAATTCGTAGCCGTAGCGCGGCTCGTAGGGAAACAGCGGAGCGACCAGCATCCCGTCCGTGCCGGGCTGATGCCGCAGCGCCGCAGCCTGCCGGAAGACCGTCCCAGCCTCCCCTCCGTCGGGCACGGGGCCAAGGAAAGCGGAAAGCGAGACATGGAAGCCGCTGGCGATCTTCCACAAGGTGGCGATCGTCGGGCTCGACTCTCCGCGCTCGATCTGCCCGAGCATCGCCTTGCTCACCCCCGTTTCCTGCGCCGCACGATCGAGGCTCCAGCCCCGCGCCCGGCGCAGCGCGCGCAACGCAGCGGGAAGATAGTGATGTGGTTCTCCGGTGTTTTCGCTCATGGAAACCCGCCTTGTACGTTATAGCGCACAATGTTAGCATGCCGTCCGCCGTGCGCCATAACGCACACCGATCAATGACACCACACGACGCTCCCCGATGAAAGGTTTCTTCAGTCTTCCCTCGATTTCCGCCGGATTCATCGCCGTCCTGGTCGGCTACACTAGCTCGGCCGCGATCGTATTCCAGGCAGCCACGGCAGCCGGTGCCGGCCCGGCGCACCTCAGTTCCTGGCTCCTCGCCCTCGGCCTCGGCATGGGCGCCACCTGCATCGGCCTATCGCTGCGTTTCCGCAGTCCGGTGCTCACCGCCTGGTCAACCCCCGGCGCCGCCCTGCTGGGCACATCGCTCGTCGGACTGCCGATGAGCGAGGCCATCGGCGCCTTTCTCTTCGCTTCGGCACTGATCACCCTGTGCGGCGTCACCGGCTGGGTCGAAACACTGATGAAACACATTCCGAAGACGCTGGCGGCCGGAATGCTCGCGGGCGTCCTGCTGCGCTTCGGCCTCAACGTCTTCACTGCGTTCGGCAGCCAGCCGGCACTGGTCGGCCTGATGCTGGGCACCTACCTCGTCGGCCGCCGCCTGAATTCGCGCTACACCATCCCCCTGACCTTCCTCGCCGGCCTGTCGTGGGCAACGGTCGGCGGCATGATCGAGACGACGGCCCTGACATTGGATGTTGCAAGACCGCTGTTCACCGCGCCGGCCTTCAGCCTGCCCACATTGATCGGCGTCGGCATCCCGTTGTTCATCGTCACCATGTCGTCGCAGAACGTTCCCGGCATGGCCGTACTGCGCGCCAACGGCTACCGGACCCCGGTCTCGCCGCTGATCGGCTGGACCGGTCTCACCGGCGTGCTGCTTGCTCCTTTCGGCGGATTCTCCTTCAACCTGGCGGCAATCACCGCCGCGATCTGCATGAGCCCCGAGGCGCATCCCGACCCGGAGCGGCGCTACCTGGCGTCGGTCTGGGCCGGCGTGTTTTATCTTGTTACCGGAATTCTCGGCGCCACCGTCGCCGGTCTGTTCGCCGCGTTCCCGCAGGAACTGATCGCCGCCATCGCCGGCATCGCCTTGTTCGGCACCATCGGCAGCAGTCTCACGGCTGCGTTGCACGACGACAGCGAGCGCGATGCTGCGCTGGCCACCTTCCTGGTCACCGCATCCGGCCTCGCCCTGCTCGGGGTCGGCAGCGCATTCTGGGGACTGCTCGCGGGACTCGCCGTACGCTACATCACCCGGAAAAAACACTGAGTACGGTCGAAGGAATAATCGTCGGAAACGAAAATCCGCGTCTAGGTATAATCCCCTACGTGGAACTCACTCAAACGCAACCAATACCCCGTACCGGGCTTACCAGCGTCTGGCGCAACTGGCGGGAAAAGACACGTCACTGGACGCCCCTTGACGCGCTGCCGGCCATCCCGGTCATGGCCGAGAACTTCGAGGTACTGGAAAATCCGAGGGCCTACCGCGAGACGCTGCTCCGTCTGATCGGCGCCGCGCAACACCGCATCCTGCTCGCGGCGCTATACCTGCAGGACGACGACGGCGGCCGCGAGATTCTGGAAGCGTTGTATACCGCGAAGGCGGCACGTCCCGAGTTGGAGATTGGCGTCTTCGTCGACTGGCACCGTGCCCAGCGCGGGCTGATCGGCAAGGCCCGGTCCGACGGAAACGCCGCAATGTATCGCGCCATGGCCGACCGTTTCGGGCACGGCGTGAATGTCTACGGCGTTCCGGTTCAGCGCCGCGAGTTCATGGGCGTGATGCACCTGAAGGGGTTCATCATCGACAACACGGTGCTGTACAGCGGCGCCAGCCTCAACGACGTGTACCTGCAACGCCACCAGCGCTACCGCCTCGACCGCTACCACCTGATCCGCAGCCGCGCGCTGGCCGACAGCATGGCCGTCGCACTCGACCGCTCCTTCATACAGAATCCGGCAGTTCGCCTGCTGAACGTGTCCGACGTCCCTCGTACCGCTGAACTGCGCCCGGCGATCATCAAGTTCCGGCGCGAACTGGCGAAGACACGCTACCGCTTTGCCGGCGACCTCGTCCGCCAGGGCGAAATCGGCGTCACGCCGCTGTTCGGGCTGGGCGCCCGGGACAACGAACTGAACCGGACGATCGTCACGCTGATCCGCGAAGCGCGCGAGCGGCTGACCCTGTTCACGCCCTACTTCAACCTGCCCGGTCCGGTCACCCGCGCCATCGACGCCCGTCTGCGCGCAGGATGCCACGTAACCATCGTGATCGGCGACAAGACCGCCAACGACTTCTACATCCCGCCCGACGAGCCGTTCAAGGCCATCGGTGCATTACCGTATCTCTACGAAGCCAACCTGCGGCGCTTCTGCAAGGCCCGCCAGGCGGCCATCGACGAGCAGCGGTTGAATGTTTTTCTGTGGCGCCACGACGACAACACCTTCCACCTGAAAGGCCTGCTCGTCGACGACCGCTATGCCCTGCTGACCGGGAACAACATCAATCCGCGCGCCTGGCGACTCGACCTGGAAAACGGCCTGCTGATCAACGACCCGAACGCCTTGCTGCGCGAAAAACACGCTGCCGAACTCGCACGGATTCTCGCCCACGCGCAACGCCTGGATAGCGCGGACGCACTGGAGCCGGTCGAGAACTATCCGGAAGCCGCCCAGCGGCTGATCAAGCGGCTGGCCCGCGTACGCGCCGATCGCCTGGTCAATCAGGTGCTGTAACCCCTTCGGGGGATGACGGCTCTCCGACAAGCGGCAAACACACGCTGACCCGCAAGCCGCCTTCACGGCGGTTTTCTGCGTCGATCTGCCCGCCATGACTGACGGCGATCTGGCGGGCGATCGCCAACCCGAGGCCGTGCCCCTTGCGTGCCGGCGCCTGACTGCCGCGGAAGAACGGCTCGAACAGCCTTTCGAGGTCGGAACTCAGCGCCCCCGGCCCCCGATCTTCGACGCAGACGCGGACGAATTCGCCTTCACGCTCCGCACGAATGCCCACCCAGCCGCCGTCACTTGCGTAGGCCAGCGCATTGCGCAGCAGGTTATCGAACAGCCGGTGCAGCATCTCGGCGTCACCACGTACCGACAACTCGCCAGCGACGACGAGTTCGACCCGGCACGCGGCCTGCTCGGCCTCCGGCTCCGCATCGGAAACCACGTCGTCCAGCAGCTCCGCCAGATCGACGATCTCGTCGCCCGGCCCGACGATACCCGACTCCAAGCGCGACAAGGTAAGCAGTTCGCTGACCAGCCGATCCATGCGCGCCGATTCATGCTCCAGCAGGTTGAGGCAATCGTCGAGCCGTTCGGGCTGCTGCCGCACCAGCCCGACAATCGCACTCAGACGGGCCAGAGGCGAACGCATTTCGTGCGATACATCGTGCATCAGGCGCCGCTGCCCCTGCATCAGTTGATCGATGTGATTGGCCATGCGGTCGAAATCCCGGCAGAGGTCGGCCAACTCGTCGCGCCGCCCGCCCATCGATTCCGTCAGATCGGTAATCAATTGACCACTGGCGCCGGCCTGTAGCGCCGTACGCAGGCGGCGCACCGGCCGGGCGAAGTACGCGGCCAGCAAGGCGGCAAAAACCAGGCTGGCGAGCGTTCCGGCCAACAGGTGCTTGAGCGGGAAGCGCGGCCCGGACGGCGGCAAAGGGGCCCCATCCGGCGGGTACGGCAAGCCGCTGGAGGCGGATACATCCGGACGCTGCAAGACCGCCGCAGCTTCCGGAGGGGGAGGAGGAAAATTACCGGCACCCTCCGGCAGCGTTGCCCAGATCGCCACCCCGGTTACCACGATGCCGGTCACCTGCGCCAGGAAGAAAAAGACGAAGATCTTCCAGAAAAGTCGACCACGAAGGAAAGGCGGCATCACGTAGCGTCAGAGTGTCAGTCGGTCAGCAGCTGGTAGCCCTTGCGCAGCACAGCCTGGATGCGCGGCCGCCCGTCGGAGAGACGCGGCAACTTGTGCCGGATGCTGCTCAGATGCACGTCGATGCTGCGGTCGTAGCGCTGAAACGGACGGCCCAACCCCTGTTCGGACAAGAGCGTCTTGCTCACCACCTGGCCGGCGTTCTGGATCAGCAGTTCGAGCAGATTGAACTCGGCATTCGTCAACAGCAGATCATCCCCGCCCCACGCGATGCGCCGCTGTGCCGAATACAGCGCCAGCTCGCCGACGCGCAGCGAGTCGGGCGCCGAGGAGCGCAACTGCGTACGGCGCAGGATCGCCCGCAGGCGGGCGCTCAGTTCGCGCGACGTGCAGGGCTTGGCGACGTAGTCGTCGGCACCGAGCTCGAGGCCGAGGATCCGGCTTTCATCGTCACCGCGCGCGGTCAGCATCAGCACCGGCATGCTGCTGCGCGCCCTGATCCGGCGCAGCACCTCGATGCCGCTGAAGCCGGGCATCATTACGTCCACGACCGCGATATCGAACGGCTGCGCGGCGAACTGTCTCAACGCCGACTCGCCCTCGTGAGCAACCGTTACCGCATAACCGTCACTGACGAGGTAATCGCGCAGAAGAGACACCAGATCGACGTCATCGTCGACCAACAGGACGCGCGGAGACACGTCGGACAACTTGCTAGAAATCTCGTGCATGGGCGAAATGATACCGGCGGGAATTACGAATCTGCCCGAGTTTACCGGGATTTACAGCGGCAGGTAGTTCTTGCCGGAACACCGGCAACCGCCACCGTTTCTTCTGTATTCAGCGCAGATTTTTCGCCCGCATCTCCACAAAAATCGCGCCACCTGGCGCCATCCCGCTCGCCAACGCCTCAGCCCTTCACCGACATTTACCCCGCTTTACCCGAAAAGCCGTCGTTCTCCCGTGGTTCTGGCCGATAACTTGCCAGTAAGACTGAGGACCGACGTCTGCCCGCGACGGGCAGGGCGCGGTCATCTCGTTCAACAAACCGGGAGTTCACCATGAGTACCCTGACAAGCATCAGCAGCTACAGCAGCGCGGCGAGCTATCTGTTTTCCAAGATCGACAGCTCGAACAAAGGCCACATCGAGAAAGACGATCTCGTTTCCGCGTTTTCCAGCATCACCACCGGCGAGACCAATGCCGAAGACGTCTTCACCCAGCTCGATGGCGACAGCGACGGCAAGATCACCGAAAGCGAGTTTTCCAGCGCGCTCGAAACACTCGCCGAAACGCTGAACAGCCAATACGACCAGTCGCGGATAAACGGCATGATGCCGCCTCCACCACCCCCTCCGCCGTCAGATAGCGAATCGGGATTCACTGAAGAGGAACTGACCAGTCAGCTCGAAGAGATCGGCGACACGGACTCCGCCCGCTCCTCGCTGATCAGCAGCATTCTCGAAAATATCGACGCCGCCGATACCAATCAGGACGGCGTAGTCAGCAACGCCGAAGCGATGGCTTATGCCCAAACCAACAACATCACGACGGACGAGTCCGCCAGCAGCTCGACAAGCGGTGACGGATCCGACAGCGCACTTTCCGACGCCCAGGTTTACCGGCAAATCATGGAACTGATGCACGCCTACGGTGCCGACAGCGGCAACTCATTCCTGTCCTCGCTGGCATCGTCCATTTCGACAAGCGTATAAGCCCTGCCAGAACCGAGACGGCGGCTGACATGACAACGGCCGGTGCCAAATCAAAAGTCAGCCGTTGCTTCCCAGGTGATGAAGCCGCCCTCCCGGCACGTCAACTCCATCAGTCGGAGCAGCGGCTGCGCACGCTGGGCAAGCGACACCTGCTCCTCGGGAACCGCTTCCATCGTCTCCACGTCCTGTTCTTCCGCTTCGCTGGACGCCTCTTCAGCCGCACGCGCCTCCTCGGCCCGCTGCTTTGTCGCCAGCTTGTCCTGCTCGATGCCCCGACGCAACCGATCAATGGCCGCCGGCAACTGCTCAGTGGTAAACACCCCGTGCGCCGAACCTTCCTTGCCCATCCATTCCCACAGCACGTGAGCATGTTCGGCGAACATGATCATTTCACCGGACGTGCTCGATGTCAGTCGAACCAGCATGAATCCCTCCCGAATAGACTCGCCCTGCGCGACTCGAAACTCACGCGGACAACATCACGTTGTTGCGGAGAACGATTGTACGCCCGCCCGTAAGCAGGTCCTGCGGAGTTAAAATCGGCACTGGAATTCCTCCCGTCCATGCTGGCCATTTTTCCCGCATCCCATGCTCCTCACCCGCGCAACATTCTCCTCCGCCCTGCCGGAATTCCGGCCCGGCATCGCCGCTGGCGGCCCAAGGATCGAATTCATCGCGCACGACACGCCATGCCCCTGATTCGACTCTTTCTGCCCTTCGCCTGCGGCTACTTCCTCTCCTACCTGTTCCGCACGGTCAATGCCGTTGTCGGCCCGATTCTCAGCAAGGAAATGGCGCTCGGCCCCGCCGATCTCGGGATGCTGACGAGCGCCTATTTCATCGCTTTCGGTGCTGTCCAGCTCCCGCTTGGCCTCGCACTCGACCGCTTCGGCCCCCGACGCGTCGAAGCCGCATTGCTGCTGATCGCCGCAGCCGGCGCTGCCGTTTTCGCCGGCGGGGAGACGATCAGTACGCTCGCCATCGGCCGCGGACTGATCGGCCTCGGCGTTTCCGCCTGCCTGATGGCCGCCTTCAAGTCGTTTGCCCAGTGGTTCCCGCTTGAACGACAAGCCTCGCTCACTGGCTGGATCATGACCTCGGGCACGCTCGGCGCGCTCGTCTCCTCGGCGCCGCTCGACGCCGTGCTGCAGTTCGCCACCTGGCGCCAAGTTTTCGCCGGACTCGCGGTGATCACCGCCGGCGTTTCCGTCTGGATCTTCCTGCGCGTGCCGGACAAGCCCGCCAGCGGTCCCGTTCAGACCCTTTCTGAGTTGTTCGATGGCATCCGTCACGTGCTGGTCAGCCGCCACTTCTGGCGTTTCGCGACGATCGCCTTCGCCCAGATCGGCGGTTTCATGGCGGTGCAGAGCCTGTGGTGCAGCGCCTGGCTGATCCACGTCAACGGTTATTCGCGCTCGGAGGCCGCCAGCCACATTGCCGCCATGAGTGCGGGGATGGTCGTCGCCTACTTCCTGATCGGTCTGCTCTCGGCCCGCCTTACCCGGCGCGGCATCGGCACGACCACGCTGCTTGGCGGCGGCCTCTCGCTCGCCCTGCTGACCCTGTTCCTGATCATCGTCCAGGCCTCTGACCAGCACTACCTGCTGTGGATCGCCTACGGGGTCTTCTCCAGTACCGGCACCCTGAACTACGCGGCCACGGCCGCAGGGTTCCCGGTCTCGCTGTCCGGCCGCGCCAACACCATCCTCAACCTGCTCGCTTTTCTCGGCGCCTTCAGCCTGCAATGGGGCATGGGCGCGCTCATCGAGTCGCTGGAAGCCGCAGGACATTCCGCCGCCATCGCCCACCGTGACGCGTTCATCGTGCTGTTCGTGGTGCAGGCCGCATCGCTGATGTGGTTTTTC
The DNA here is from genome assembly GCF_059569095.1 of Propionivibrio pelophilus DSM 12018. NCBI lineage: Bacteria > Pseudomonadati > Pseudomonadota > Betaproteobacteria > Rhodocyclales > Rhodocyclaceae > Propionivibrio > Propionivibrio pelophilus. The sequence goes on from NZ_JCANUT010000022.1 coordinate 16,595, forward strand.
TTCAGCGGGCGACGGCTCAAGGCGACACCGTAGTTTCCGCATGCTTTCTGCATTTTTCAGCGGAAACTACAGGTAGCAATATTTGAATCACTTCCTAAACTAAAACTTCCGTCACGAAGATCAGAAAAACAGCGAAAGAGGAGGGGTTCCATGGACGAAAACGGCTGCCGCGGCACGACCCGCATCCACGACGCAACGCAACATCCCGCCGGACAAGGCTATGCCGCAGTAAACCAGCACTATCCTGCGAACATTTCAGAAGCGTCGCGCTACGAATTCGAGCATCTGATGACCTCGATGGGATTCCGTGCGAACTACGCCCTCGAGATCCGTACCGGACGCCGCACCCCGTCCTGACTCGTACGCGCTCATACGGCCAGATCGACCTGCTGCATCGTTCCGACGTTACCGTCCTCGCGCAAATAGACGCCGCTGGTGCGAATGTAGCCGCGGCGTGCGTTCTCCGAATCGGTGAGGGCAAACGGGGTTTCGGCGGATCCGAGATAGAGCGCACCGACGTTCGTTTCGCCCAATGCGCGGAGGGAGTCGTTGCCCTCCTCGCCCCGCTGCCACAGGCAAAGCGAAGAAAACGCCGAGTCCGCTTCGTCCACCCAGCCGTTGCCGTCCTCGTCAAGACAGGCCAGGTCGGCGAAGCCGTCACCGGAACGCGTTCCGAACAGTTCGCTGCCGTCATTGATCCGCCCGTCGGCATTGCGGTCGAAGGCGAGCCAGGCGCTGCCGGCGGCAAGGCCCGGGATCTGTTCGTCGCTTCCGTCGGCGTCGAGATCGAAGGCGAAGCGTTGACCGGTGAGTTCGGCCGCGCCGCCGTCGAAATTGAGCACCAGCGGGTCGCGCAGTTCGACGCTGCCGGATTGGCGCAGCGTGCGCTCGCAGGAATAGTCGCGGCACATGGCGAGGCCGAGCGTGAAGTCGATGTTCCGGCCGTCTGCCGTACGCACCGAACCGCTGGCCGAAAAGCCGGTGGCTTCGTGTTCGCGCAGCGACTCGGTCAGCTCGCTGTTCCACTCCATGCGCATCGATCGTCTACCGGCCGACGTACCCGCCTCGGGTTCAGCCACCGCACCATCGCCAAACAGGGCATCAGGAAGACGCGCCGCTGCCTGGTGTGTGCCGGAGATGGCTTCCAGCATCCGGGCGATCAGGTTCTGCAACAACGAGACCAAGCGCAACTGCGCGTCGTCGTTCGCCGCCGGTTGTGACACCTCTTGCGACACCTCGCCCATCACCACGCGAAAGCTGCGGGTGGCGACGATTTCGCTTTCGCGGACATACTCGTGGGTGGCGATCATCGCCACGCTGGACTGCTCGACGATCATGTTCGCCTCCTTGCGTGTTCCGGGAGACGGGACAACGCAAGGGGCGTGCCAGGAAATGGTTTTAACCCGTAGGGTCAGCGACCGAGATAGGCCAGCACCGGCGCGATCTCCTTGAACGGTGGCGCAAAGGTGCGCACGGCGTCCGCCGACGTCCACGGATAGTCGAGGGCCAACAGCCAGTCGAGGATCGGCGGCAACCGTGCCGGCGGCAAGGTTTGCATCGCCTCGATGGTGATCGCCAGACGTTCGACGCGATGCGGCGCTTCCTGCTCGAACACCCAGTCGTAGCGACCACAGCCGACGCGCACATTGCCGCTCGCCTTTTCGGACATGCCGACCAGCCAGTCGCAGGCAAAAACTGCCGGTGGCGTCGCCGCCTCGGCGCGCGGTCGGTCGAGATAGAAGGTGTAGATGTTCTCGTAGGTCTGGTTGAAGCGGCGTACCAGCACGTCGGCAATCGTTGCCGCGCCCTGCGACACGGCAGGAAAGCTGATGCTTTCGGTCTTCACCCGCATTTCCAGGCACGCGTTCGCGGCGAAAACCTGCGGGATCAGGTGCGGCCGGTTTCCATCCTTCGCGCGAATATAGTCTTGCAGCAGCTCAACGACCATGATGCCACCTCCTTGTTTCGACACCGGCCAGGCACTTGCGGATACGCGCCTTGATCGACGGCGGTTCGTCGCGCAGCCCCGCGTCCAGGATCGCCGCGGACTCTTCGGCAAAGCGCGGATGCCGGCGGGCCAGACAGTGGAACCCGGTGTACGCCCAGGCACGCACGAACTTGTTGTCGTCGGCGAGGCAGAGGCGAAGGAAGCGCTCCACGGCATCCACCGCGTCATCCGGCACCGGCAGGTAGGGGAGACACTGGAGGATGTTCAGGCGGCACTCCCAGTTCTCCAGCTTGTCGAACTTCGCATACAGGCTGCGCGCCACGGCATCGGCCTCCGGCACGCTGCCACGTGACTCGAGATGCCGCTTGAGCAGGCGGGTCGCGGCCAGGCGGTGGCGCAGTGCGCCGACCAGTTCGATCATGGTTGGCGCCAGATCGGGATCGCCCCGGTGCTCGTCGTGGATGCGACAGAGGGCTTCGACCGATTGCCCATCCCACGCTTCGATTGCTGATTTGAGAGTCATCTCGCTGCTCCTTGCGTGTTCTTCGCCGCGTTTCAGACCTTTGTTCTGCGTGCGGAAGCGGCGGGTCCAGCCCCGATTATCCGAATCGACGGGAAATACGGCAAGCCAGCCACCGGCCGAGGGATTACAATCCGCCCTTCTCCCGGACTGAACACCCCATGTTTTTTCCCGACTATCCGCTGGCTTTTTTTCCCGTCGCCATCATCGCCATACTTCTGGCAGGAATATCCAAAGGCGGATTCGGCGGCGGCGCCGGTGGTCTTTCCGTCCCGCTGATGTCGATCGTCATCGCACCACCGGAAGCCGCAGGGATCATGCTGCCGATTCTGTGTGCGATGGACATCTTCGGAATAGTCGCCTACCGGGGGCGCTGGTCTACCGAGCACCTGCGCGTACTGCTCCCCGGATCACTGATGGGCATCACGCTGGGCGGGCTCGTCTTCGGATTGCTCTCGGCGAACATGATCCGCTTGATCGTCGGCGTCATCGCGGTCCTGTTTTCACTGAACAAGTGGCTGGACCTGAGCGGCCACCTCGTCCGCCTGCTGGCCCTGCGCCCACGCCCGCCCGGCAAGCTGTTCGGCGGCATCTGCGGCTTTTTCGCCGGGTTCACCAGCACCCTGGCCCACGCGGGCGGGCCGCCCTTCGCCATCTATATCTACTCGCTGAAGCTGGACAAGACGCTGATTGTTGCCACCTCGGTGGCTTTTTTCGGCCTCGGCAACTATCTGAAACTGATCCCCTACTATTTCCTGGGACAACTCAACACATCGAATCTGACCACCGCGCTGCTGTTCTCGCCGCTCGCGCCGCTGGGCGTCTGGCTCGGCATCTGGCTGCACAAGCGGATTTCCGAGGCGGCGTTCTTCCAGGTGAGCTACCTGCTGCTGTTTACCAGTGGCGTGAAACTGATCTACGACGCCCTGCGCTGACCTGGTCGTCTCAGAACTCCAGCGGATCGACTTCGAGGTGCCAGCGTAGCCGCGACGGCGCCTTGATCGCCGCCAACGCCGTGCCCCATTGTGTGAGAAATACCTGCAGGGCCCGGCGCGAAGGCGATTCGGCAAGCAGTTGGGCACGCTCCATATTGGCACGGCGAGCCAACCGCATCGGCACCGGATCGTAGAGCAGCACATCCGGATGTTCCGCTGCCTGCGGCCACGCCCGGGCAGTCGTCAGGAAGGCGATGGCGTCGGCGATCTGCGGCGCTTCGGCGCGCAACATGGCCTGATAGGCATAGGGCGGAAAGCCCGCCTGCTCGCGCTCTTTGAGTTGCGCGGCGGCGAAGGCCGGGTAGTCGTGGCGGACCAGCGCGTCGTACAGCGGATGTTCGGGAAACTGCGTCTGGATCAGTACCTCACCCGGTAGATCAGCTCGCCCGGCTCGTCCGGAGACCTGCATCAGCTGCGCGAACAGTCGCTCCGGCGCCCTCCAGTCGGCGGCGAACAGCGCGGCGTCGGCGCCGAGCACGCCGACCAGCGTCAGTTTCGGAAAATCGTGCCCCTTGGCCAGCATTTGCGTGCCGACGAGGATGTCCGCTTCACCGGAGTGAATCTGTTCAAGCAAAGCCTCCCACTGCTTGCGGCTCCTTGCCGAATCGCGATCGACCCGAAGAACACGCGCCTGGGGGAACCGCTCGGCCAATACCGCTTCGATGCGCTGCGTGCCGCGCCCGAAGGGCTGGAGGTCCTGGTTGCCGCAGGTCGGGCACCCCTTCGGCACCCGGCACTCGAAGCCGCAGTGGTGGCAGCGCAAGCGGCCGTCCGCGAGATGCAGCACCAGATTGGCCGCACAACGTTGGCAGCGCGACACCCAGCCGCACTGGGCGCAGGCGAGTACCGGCGCGTAGCCGCGGCGATTGAGGAAAACAAGACTCTGCTCGCTACGCCCGAGCCGCTTTTCGATGGCTTCCAGCAGCGCACCGGACAGCCCGTCCTGCAGTTTCTCCCGCCGGGTATCGATGCGCTGCACCGCCGGCAGGCGGGCGCTGGCGACGGCCCGCTCGCGCAAGGTCAGCAAGGTGTAACGCGCGGGCGTCCGCGAATCGGTGGCATTCGCCCAGCTTTCCAGCGACGGCGTGGCCGAACCGAGAACGATCGGAATACCACGCTCGTGCGCCCGGAAAACGGCGACGTCGCGTGCCGAATAACGCATCCCGTCCTGCTGCTTGAACGAGGGATCGTGCTCCTCATCGACGACGATCAAGCCGATGTCGGGCATCGGCGTGAACACCGCCAGCCGCGTGCCGAGCACGATGCGCGCGCTACCGTCGAACGCTGCCTTCCAGTGGCGCATACGTGCCGCTTCGGCCAGATCGCTGTGCAGGCTGACCAGTCCGGCGTCGGGGAAACGCGAAGCGACACGGGCTTCGAGTTGTGGCGTCAGATTGATCTCGGGCACCAGCAGCAGGACGGAGCGCCCACTTGCAAGCATCCGCTCGATCAGGCGCAGATAGACCTCGGTCTTGCCGCTGCCCGTAACGCCGTGCAGCAGGTAGGCCTGAAAACCCGCCCCGCCGGCGTCGATCCGGGCCAGGACCTGTTCCTGCTCGATGGTCAACTGCGGTGGTTCGCTCCGAGCGCGCAACTTCGTCGTCCGCCGGGCCGCGCGCGGCTTCGGCGGGTCGACGCGGCGCAGGCCTGCCGGCAGAGCCGAGAGGATCACCTCGCCGAGCGGCACCTGATAGTAGGCCGAACAAAATTCGACGAGACGAAACCAGTCGGGCGGCAAGGAGGGAAGGTCGCGCAGTACCGCATCCAGCGCCTTGAGTTCGCCGCATCCCGCCTCGGCGAGGTCGGGCAGCCCGACGATCACACCGATGCACGGCCGCCGCCCGAGCGTGACCCGCACGCGGAGCCCGATGTCGTCACAAGTGAGACGCTCGGTATCCGGAACACGGTAGTCGAACAAACGATGCAGGGGAACCCCCAGGGCAACGCGGGCGATTTGCATGCGGCGCGACCTACCTCTTCTGTCGCAAAGCAGACAGCGACCTAACTTTCGTCATAGTCCAGTTGGAGCAATCTGCTCGTCTAATTTCTGTAAAGTTCCTGTAACCCATTCATGCAGCAGGCGATTTTCCGTTGTTCACATTTTCTGTGGATAAGTCTGTGGAAGATCCCGTGAAAAACCGGCCAAATCCGTTGCACACAAGGGTTTACCTTGCTCTGCCACAAAAACAGGCAGAAAAAATATTTCAATTAATCAATAGGTTACAAGCAAACCCTTGATTTTCACGGCTTTTCGTGACGATTAGTGACAAACGCCTCATTTCTGTGCATAAGTCGCATCAGGAGTTGACAAGCACTAGTTTTTTTGCCGTTGGCCACGACTGTACTCGTGCACGGTGTCCACCAGCACCGCCACGTGCTCGGGCGGGGTGAATTGCGAGATGCCGTGACCGAGATTGAACACGTGACCGGTACCGGCCGGCCCGAACGCATCGAGAATCGCCCGGGTTTCGCGAACGATCGCTTCGGGCGAGGCAAACAAGACGTTGGGGTCGAGGTTCCCCTGCAGGGCGACGTGTTGCCCCACGCGCCGACGCGCTTCACCAATGTCCAGGGTCCAGTCGATGCCGACCGCGTCGCAACCGCTGCCGGCGATCGCTTCCAGCCAGAGGCCGCCGCCCTTGGTAAACACGATCGACGGCACGCGTTGCCCGTCGCGCTCGAGCACCAGGCCGGCGAGGATGCGCCGCATGTAGTCGAGGGAAAACTCCTGGTAGGCCGCCGCCGAAAGGCATCCGCCCCACGAATCGAAAAGCATCACGGCCTGCGCGCCGGATTCGATCTGCGCGTTGAGGTATTTCGTCACGGCCTCGGCGGTTACCGAGAGAATCCGGTGCATCAGGTCCGGGCGGTCGTAGATCATCGTCTTGACGTGCCGGAACTCGCTGCTCGATCCGCCTTCCACCATGTAGCAGGCCAGCGTGAAGGGACTCCCGGAAAAGCCGATCAATGGCACCGAATTGCCCAGCGCCCGGCGGATCTCGGCGACCGCGTCCATCACATAACGCAAATGGTCGTAGGGATCGGGCACCGCCAGATCGCGAATCGCCCACTCCTCACGCAACGGCCGTTCGAAACGCGGCCCCTCCCCTTCGGTGAAATACAGGCCGAGCCCCATCGCATCCGGCACCGTCAGGATGTCGGAAAACAGGATCGCAGCATCGAGGTCGTAGCGTGCCAGCGGTTGCAAGGTCACCTCACAGGCCAGCGCCGGACTCTTGCACAGTTGCAGGAAGCTGCCGGCGCGCTTGCGCGTCTCGCAATACTCGGGCAGGTACCGTCCGGCCTGGCGCATCAGCCAGACGGGGGTGTAGTCGGTCGGCTGGCGCAACAGGGCGCGCAGGAACGTATCATTGTCAGGTCGGTTCACGGGATGATCCGCAAAAAATAATGAGGCGATTATCCTCCGGACAGGCGCTGCCGCGTCGCCCGCAGAACTACTGCTCGGTCTCGTCGGGACGGCGACCGGGGTTCAGGCCAAGTTGCTTGAGCTTGCGATAGAGGTGCGTGCGTTCCAGACCGGTTTTCTCGGCCACGCGCGTCATGTTGCCGCGTTCGTTCTTCAGATGGTGCTCGAAATAGAGACGCTCGAACGCCTCCCGGGCGTCGCGCAGCGGCTGATCGAACATCGGCAGTAGCGGTACCACGGGACGCGGTGTCGCCGCGTCAGCGTCGCGCTTCAGGATGCCATTCACGTCCTCGGCCGAAATTTCCTCGTCCAGCGCCGAGATCGCCAGATTGCGGATGGCGGCAAGCAACTCGACCCACTCGCCGGGCCAATGGTAGAGGCGCAGTGCGTTCAGTGCAGCGGTGGAAAAACGCCTTGGCGGGACATCATGACGCTCGACCAGATGTGTGAGCACCAGCGGGGCGATTTCCGGCACTTCGTCGGCATGTCCGGAAAGTTGCGGCAGGGCGACGGAAACATCGCCCAGACGGGCAACCAGGCCCGGATCCCACCCGGTTTCTGCCAGCGCGGTCAACGGCCGCGACATCGCGGCGACAAGCATCAGGTTGTATTTCGCCAGCCGCTCCAGCGCAAAAGCGAGGTTCTTCTGCTGCAAACGCCCCATCAGCATCAGGTCGGCAATGAACAGCATGCCGCCGGAGGCGTTCTCCAGCATCTCCTGAGTCAGCGGTACGCTGGAAGACAACAGGTCGAGCCACGGCGTTCTCGGCGCCTGCAGTGTCCGGGCACAAATCTCCGCGATGCTTCCCGCGGCGCTCTTGAGCAGCAGCACGGAGGTATTGGCCGCCGCCTGCTCCAGGCGCTTCTTGAGATCACGCAGCAACGGCGAGCGGGCGAAGGCGTCGAGCGTCACCGGCGGCTTGCTCGGGACGACTTCGTGCTTGAGCGCTTTCTTGACGGTCTGCAACAGCTTCTGCAGGGCAATCGGCTTTTCCAGGAAGTCGACGGCACCAACCCGCGTCGCTTCGACCGCTGAATCGATCGTCCCGTGCCCGGACATCATCACTACCGGCATGGTCAACAGATTCGCCGCGGACCACTCCTTGAGCAGGGAGATGCCATCGGTGTCCGGCATCCAGATATCGAGCAGCACCAGATCCGGGCGCTTCTCGCCACGCACCCTGCGGGCCGCCGCGGCGTTCTCCGCCAGCATTACGGTATGCCCTTCGTCCGAGAGGATCTCGGAGAGCAACTCGCGAATGCCCATTTCGTCATCGACGACCAGTATTTGCGCCATGTTCAGTTCTCTTCCGGTAATGCGTTGCTGTCTTGATGCTGTCTCTGGCGTGGCGCCAACGGCAACAGGATACTGACTTCGGCCCCGCGCGGGGTGCGATTGTTGATGCGGATCTGCCCGCCATGCTCGTCAACGATCTTCTTGACGATCGCCAGGCCGAGGCCGGTCCCCCCAGCCTTGGTGGTCACATACGGCTCGAAGACCCGGGCCATGAGTTCAGGCGGGAAGCCGGGGCCGGCGTCGGCAACGGTGAATTCCGCCATGTCGTCAGTGCGTCGCGTCATCAGCCGGATGGAGGCATCCACCGTGCCCTGCTGGGCATCTTCGGCATTGCGCAGCAGGTTGTGGATGATCTGCCGCAACTGCGTCGCGTCACCGAGAATCGGCGGCAGCGACGGATCTAGATCGAGGGAAATGCCGGCATGGGAGGTCTCGTAAAGCCCCAGCACTTCGCGAGTCAGCGCGTTGAGATCCAGTTCGGCCAGCTCAGGTGCCGGCAGTCGGGCATAGTCGGAAAACTCGTTGACCATCCGCTTCATCGCCTGCACCTGGTTGATGATCGTCTGCGTCGAACGGTTGAGCATTTCGACATCGCCGTTGGCCAGCTTGTCGGCCAGCTTGAACTGCAGCCGCTCGGCGGAAAGCTGGATCGGCGTCAGCGGGTTCTTGATCTCATGCGCCAACCGCCTCGCCACTTCGCCCCACGCAGCGCTGCGCTGTGCGGCGACCAGCCGCGTCACATCGTCGAACACCACCACGAAGCCGGCGCTCCCCCCTTCAGGCAGCGGCGAACCGCGCAGCAAAAGGATTTTCGGCAGGCCGCCGGGCCGGGCCAACTCGAGCTGGGTCTGCCACTCCCTGCGCCCGTGCTCGGCAAAGGCGTTGCGGATGGTCTGGCCGAGTACCCCCTGTCGCGGCCAGCTCTCGACAACCTCGTTGAGCAGGCCGAGGAAGTCGTCCTCGAGGATCGCCTGCGCCCCCTCGTTGATGGTTCTCAGCTTGAACCGGCGGTCGAAGACCAGCACCCCGGCCGACAGGTTGGCCAGAATCGATTCGAGATAGGCGCGCGCGGCTTCGACCTCGGCGCGATGCTTCTCGGTATCCCGGCGCGCTTCGTCGAGTTGCCGGGTCATCTGGTTGAACGACTGGGTCAGCACGCCCAGTTCATCCCGACTGTAGATGGCCTGCCGCGGCGTAAAGTCACCAGCCGCCACTGCCTGTGTTCCTTCCGCAAGGATCGACAACGGCGCCGAGAGACGCCGGGCCAGCACGAAGGCCATGGCAATGGCGGTAAACAGCGCGAGCAGCACCGTCAACGTCAGCGTCATCGCGTAGATGCGGGTGAGTCCCTGGCGGCCGAGCGACAGCTCCTGGTAATCCCGATAGACCGCCTCGACGCGCTCGGCATTGAGCGCCAGGGCACTGGGCACCGGCTGCGTCAACTGCAGCATCCGCGTCTCCATGCCCAGGCCGGAGGGGATGACCGGCACCAGCACTCGCAGCAACAGTTCCTTGTCGGCACTCTCGATCTCGCTGATCCCACGCCCCGCGCGCGCCTGACGCAATTTTTCGGCGGACGGTGGCGCCGGCAGAAAGCCGGTAATGTCGCTGGTCGCCGTCGCCAGCAGCTGCCCCGAGGTGGAAAACAGCGCGATGTACTGCGCACCGCTTTGCTCGCGCAAGCGGGTAAGTGCCGCCCGTCGCTGCGCCTCCGGCTGTTCGCCGAGTTCCAGGGCGATCGCCCGCGCCTTCTCGGACAGATCCTCGAGCAGCGAATCGAGCGCACTGCGCCCGAGGTTGATCCCCGATTCGAGTGCTTTTTCCACCCGGACGTCGAACCACGTCTCGATGCTTTTGGTGACGAACTGCACCGACACAGCATAAATGAGCACCCCCGGGAGGACAGCCATCAATCCGAAGATCAGCATCAGGCGCAGCTTGAGGCGGGAACCGAATACCTTGGCCCGGTACTCCTGCCAGAGCAGGCGTACCTGCCAGACGATCAGGACGAAAAGCGCCAGCGCGACAATGGCGTTCAGGCCGAGCAGCCAGGGATAGTGCCGGGCGAACAGCGCCGTGTTGGCACTCGCCGAAGCCAGCAGGAAGAGCAGGATGCCGCCGAACGACGAGGCGACGATGATCAGCGTCTTCATTTCGCGGCCCCGCCGTCCGCGTTGCCGGATTCTGCAGACTCCGCGGGCACCGCCGGCTCCGGGGCGGAAAAACTCCAGCGCAGCCATTCCGAAGACTGGCTCCATTCCCGGTTCGACAACGCGGTAACCTGGAACGTCTTGGGCATCTGCGTAGGATCCAACCGCAGGCGCGCCGCAGCGGCGTAAACCACACCACCGTCGATTTCGCCCTTCTCGATGACCTGCCAGTGCCGCAAGCGCGACAGCACACGCAAGGCATCGTCCAGTGAGGCGAAGCTCTGGTGCAGTGCGCCGCTCGACAGACGATACTGGCGCGTCAGCGCATGATAGGAAAGCTGATAGGATTTGTTCCGCTGCACGACCTTCTCGTCGAACCAGTACCAGCGTGAGCGCGTCAGCTCGAAATCGGCGGCAAAGTAGAGAACAACCCCCTTGTTGACCGCCGCCTCCAGGCGTGACCCCAGATTGATCGAGAAATTGGCCGAAAGGCTGTAGCCATCGTCGCTCGCCACCATCTGCGCGCTCTGGATGACGACATCCGCCGCACGCGCCGACACGACGACGAAACACATCGCCAGGCAGAAGAAAAACGCTTCAAGCCTTGCGCAGCAACGCATAGTAGAAACCGTCGTTGTTCTCGCCGGGCAGCCACGGTTCCTCGACCAGGCGTTGGGCGTCAGGCTGGCGAACCAGGAAGGCATCGATCTGCGCCGAGTTTTCCTCGACGAAGACCGAACAGGTCGCATACAGCAAGCGCCCGCCGGGCCTGAGCACCGACCAGAGTGTATCCAGAATGGCGGCCTGGGTATGCACGAGGCGCCGGATATCGCTCTCCCTGCGCAATACCTTGATGTCGGGATGCCGCCGCACAACGCCGGACGCGGAACAGGGAACGTCGGCCAGGATGGCATCGAAGGGACACCCATCCCACCACTGCGGCAAGGCGAGACAATCCGCCGCCTTGACTTGGGCCGTGAGGCCGAGGCGCTTGAGGTTGTCCTCGATACGCCGGGTTCTTGCCGGATCGATATCCAGCGCCAGCAAATCGAGATCGGCGGCTTCGAGCAGATGCGCCGTCTTGCCGCCGGGGGCGGCGCAGGCATCGAGCACGCGGCTTCCCACTTCTGGCGCAAGCAATTCTGCGGCGCGCTGCGCTCCGGCGTCCTGAACGGAAACCCATCCATCGAAAAAGCCGGGCAATGCATCGACAGCCACCGGCTTTTCCAGCGTCAAGCCGCAGGGGCCGACAGGTACCGCCGCCATCCCCAGACCCGCCAGCCGTTCACGATAATCTTCCACCGAACAGCGACGTCGATTGACCCGCAAGGTCATCGGCGGGGGCGTGTTTCCCGCTGCCACGATATCCTGCCATCCATCGCGATAAGTTCGCCGCAGGCGGGCCAGCCACCACGGAGGAAACCAGTAGCGCGCCACCTCGTCCTGCTTCGCGGCGGCCAACAGGCTCTCGCGCTGCCGCACAAAATTGCGCAGCACGCCGTTCACCACCCCCTTCAATCCGCCGCCAGCCAATTCGCCCGCCGCGGCAACGGCCTGGTCAACGACCATCGGCGCCGCCTCCGGGCGAGTATCCACGCGATACAGGGCGGCCAGCAGCAAAGCCTGCGTTTCCGCATGCGTCAGCGGCCGTGACATCAACCGTCCGAGAAGAAAGTCGCCCCAACCGTAGCGGCGCAATACGCCGTAAGCAAGATCCTGTGCGGCAGCCCGGGCCGCCGATGGTTCTTCGGCCAGAAGACTCAGGGCGTCATTAAGACTCCTCCCGGCATGAACGGAGGCAAGGACGCGTGCGCCCAGCAGCAGGCTGTAACCGAGGGAATCGCGCGCGAGACGGGAGGTGGCGGCAGTGTCGGCCGGACTGGCGGCCGGCGACCCCCGCCCATCCGGACGCCGGACACGGACGATACGTTTGCCGGAGGCCGGCGACGAAGGAATCGAAGAAGAGGGCAAAAGCGGAACCAAATAATCGTTTGTTTTTCGGAGTTTAGCATGGGCACTCCGGCGACTACCGCAATGACCACGCACCATCCCGAATCCGCTAGAATTTTGTCCGCATCGGTATGTTGTGCTTTGGAGAATGAACTGTGATCGGTAAAACGGTATTGATTACCGGAGCGGCCAAACGGGTCGGCCGTTCGATCGCCCGCGAACTGCACGACGCTGGGGCGAATATTGCGGTGCACTACCGCGCCGCCCGTGAAGCTGCAACCGAGCTGGTCGCCGAATTCAATGACATCCGGCCTGGTTCGGCCTGGTGCCTGCATGCGGATTTGCTCGACACAACTGCGCTGTCGACGCTGGTCGATCAAACGGTAGACCACTTCGGCCGCCTCGATGCGCTGGTCAATAACGCCTCGAGCTTTTTCGCCACGCCCCTCGGAGAAATCGACGAGGCCGCCTGGGCCGACCTGATCGGCAGCAATCTCAAGGCCCCCTTGTTTCTCACGCAAGCCGCCGCGCCCCACTTGCGTCGGGCTCGGGGCGCCGTAGTCAACATCACCGACATCCATGCCGAGAGGCCGCTGGCCGGTTACCCGCTCTACTGTGCAGCCAAGGCCGGCTTGCTCGGCCTGACCCGTGCGCTGGCCATCGAACTGGCGCCGGAGGTTCGCGTCAACGCTGTCGCGCCCGGTCCGATTCTTTGGCCCGAAGACGGCGCCTTCGACAGCGAGGCACGCGCACGGATCGAGGAGCATACATTGCTCGGCCACGCCGGCAGCCCGCAGGATATTGCGCGTACCGTACGTTTCCTGTTCAATGACGCCCCCTACGTCACGGGGCAGGTCATCAATGTCGATGGCGGGCGCACGGCACATCTGTAGCCGCCCGACCAGCCCCATACAACCCTCCAACCCCGCATCACCCCCAACAGAGGTCCGGTGGAAACATCAAAGAACATTCAGCGCCTTAAGCGGCGCCTCGAGAGCGATACCGGCAAGGCCATCGCTGATTACAACATGATCGAGGCCGGCGACACGGTCATGGTCTGCATTTCCGGCGGCAAGGACTCTTTCGCCATGCTGTCGATCCTGATGGCGCTACAGCAGCGCGCGCCCGTCGATTTCCGCCTGATCGCCATGAACCTGGACCAGAAGCAACCCGGTTTTCCCGCCGACGTGCTGCCACGCTATCTGTCCGGTCTTGGAATCGACTATCGCATCGTCGAGCAGGACACCTACTCGATCGTCAAGGAGAAGATCCCCGAGGGGAAAACGACCTGCTCGCTCTGCTCGCGGCTCCGGCGCGGAGTCATTTACCGCACAGCCAAGGAACTCGGTGCCAACAAGATCGCCTTGGGGCATCATCGCGACGACATCGTCCACACCTTGTTGCTCAACATGCTGTTCGGAGGCAAGCTCAAGGCGATGCCGCCCAAGCTGGTCACCGATGACGGCGCGCATATCGTCATCCGCCCGCTGGCCTACTGTAGCGAGGAGGACATCGCACGTTACGCTCGCGGCGTGCAGTTCCCGATCATCCCCTGCAACCTCTGTGGTTCCCAGAACAACCTGCAACGGCAAAAGATCCGCGAAATGATGGCCGGCTGGGATAGTCGTTTTCCGGGCCGGACGGAATCGGTGTTCTCCGCGCTACAAAACATCGTGCCCTCACATCTCGCCGACAATTCATTTTTTGACTTCAAGGGATTGCAACTCGGCCAGGATGTTCCAGACACGGACGGGGGCGATATCGCGTTCGACGAACCGCAACTCGATGCATCCCCGACAAGTCAAACAATTTCAATGGAGTCGCTACGCGGCTAGCGCGGAGCCGATATGCTTTTGCTATGATTCGAAGCAAGGGCATTGCCGGAGCCTTACAAGTCACAACGAATGACAAATGCAACCATCGCTCGACACAGGTAGCTCCAGACAACTGGCGTTATGTTTTTGGCATCCACTAAAAGAATGACAAACGCAAATTCTGCCCCTCCCCTTCGGGTTGTTCTCATTGCCGGTATCTCGTGTAGCGCGCGTCTGTACGAGAAACTGGGCAGCAGCGAGGCGATCCGCGCTGTCGACCGTTGCGTTAAGCGGATCGAGCGGTCGGTAGACGCCTGGAAAGGGCGTATCGTCCAGGCAGACAGCAACGAGGTTCTAGCCGCATTCGATGGGGCAGACGCTGCAATCCAGGCGGCGATCGACATGCAACAAAGAGTCGCTGATCTCCCCCCCGTTTCGGGAGTCAAGGTCGCCATCCGCGTTGGGCTATCAGGAGACAGCACGCCGGCGGAAAGTAGCGCGGCCCCACGCGACCTAGTCAAGGAAGCGGCCATGTTCGCCGGTCTCGCCAAGCCGACACAAATCCTCGCCAGTGAGAAATTCCGCCAGTTCGTGTCCCCATCGCTCGCTGCCCATCTCACAAATGGAGGTCATCTGCCGGAAAGCGAAACGACTGATTCAGTTCTCGAGGTTATCGCGTCGCCCTCTCCGGCAAGAGGAGAATCGGAACACGCTGAAAGAGATCCGGACGAAGACATTGTTAGTGTCGGGAGCGCCAGCCACTCCCTTTCACTGAGGTACCGTGACGACACGATCCTCCTCAATGAAGCCAAACGGATCGTCCATGCCGGTCGGGACGCAGGCAGCGACATTGTCCTTCGGGACCGTCGTGCATCTCGACATCACGCCACAATCGAGCGAAGAGACGACTGCGTCGTCCTCGTCGACCGGAGCACCAACGGTTCCTACGTAACTGTGGGTGGAACCCCCGAAGTATTTGTTCGCCGCAGCGAGTTCATTTTGCATGCCGCGGGACGCATTGCGTTTGCATCTTCTTCGACCGCTCCCGGGGCGGATATCGTCGAATTCCGGTTGACCTGACGGTCAGTTCAAAGGAATACCAAGCGGCGGATCTCCGGGAGCCGAAACGAGGACTCCCGGGATTCTCATCCGCGCAAGGCAGCTTACTTGGCGGCCTTGAGGCACTCGCTCATGAAACTCTTGCGCTCATCACCCTTGAGCGCCTTTTTTCCCGCCTCCGCGTTGCACGCCCCCATCCGGTCCTGCTGCGCGGAGGGCGCAGCCTTGGCTTTGGAGGACAGGCACTCGCTCATGAACTTTTTGCGCTCGTCGCCTTTCAGCGCCTTCTTCCCGGCTTCGGCATTGCAGTTTTTCATCTTTTCCTGCTGAGCCAGTTGGGCTGGTGAGGGCGCTTTCTTGGTTTGTTCCGCAGCAACAACACCGGTTGCCGAAAGCATCAACGCGGTCAGGACAATCATGACTTTCATTATTCACTCCCTGAAAGGATGGTTATTCGAGCCATGACTATTACCCATTTTAGATATTTCCGTCAAGAACAGCCTGCTGCTGACGATTGATGAACTCGCTCATGCTATCGATACCGCGCAGTTGCAGGATGCAATTGCGCACAGCCGCCTCCAGAAGAACGGCCAGATTTCGTCCAGGTGCAACATGGAAGCACACCTTGCGAACCGGAATACCCAAAATTTCCTGCGACTGGGAATCAAGCGGCAATCTCGGGAAGTCCTCGCCCGGTACGTTTCTCTGCAAATGCACGATCAGTTTGAGCTTCATTTTGCGCCGGGCTGCGGTTTCCCCGAAGATCGTGCGGATGTTGAGCAAGCCGAGGCCACGCACTTCCAGATAGTCCTTGAGCATTCCGGGGCAGCGACCTTCGATCGTTGTCGGAGCCGTGCGCGCAAGTTCAACAACATCGTCGGCAACGAGGCCGTGTCCACGCGAAACCAGCTCCAGGGCCAATTCACTCTTTCCGATTCCGGACTCGCCGGTAATCAGCACCCCCATCCCGAAAACATCCATGAACACGCCGTGCGCAGAAACGGTATCGGCAAATCGACGGGCCAGGTAGATATGCAGCAGATCGATGACCGCGGAGCAGGCCTTCGGGCTCTTGAACAAAGGCGTCCCGGTTTTTTCGCAGATCTCAGGCAAACCTGGCATCGGCTCGAGATCGTCAGCGATGATCAAGGCCGGCGGTTCACACGCCATCAAATCGTCGATCTGCCGGTGCCAGCGATCCATGCCGGCACGCCCTGCCCAGTTCTGCTCGGCTTTGCCGATAACCTGCACGCGGTGGCTATAAATCAGATTGAGGTGGCCGACAACGTCCGGCCCATAGGTTTCCATGTCCTTGAGCTCGACATGGCGCTCGACCCCCACGGCGGCGACCCAGGTCAGTTTCAGTTTTTCCAGGTGATCCTGATAAAGCTGGGTAATGCTCAATTTGCGGATGGATAGCATTCTTGGCACCTTCAGGTAGCGAATGTCTGCCGTACCGCTTCCGCATCCGCGGCCGAGGACAAGGCTTCTCGGCAGGAACGATCGGAAAAGCGCTCGGCCAGCTCGGAAAGGATCTGCAGATGCTGCTCGGTTGCTTGTTCGGGAACGAGCAACACAAACAACAACGAAACAGGCTCACCGTCCGGCGAGTCGAAGGGGATCGGCGAGACCAGCCGAATAAACGCCCCACAGGCTTCCTTCAGGCCCTTGATACGTCCATGCGGAATAGCGATGCCCCGCCCGAGGCCAGTCGACCCGAGTTTCTCGCGCGAAAAGAGGCTATCGAACACCGCGCTGCGGGCAATACCCTGATTATTTTCAAAAACAAGCCCCGCGTGTTCGAAAACACGCTTCTTGCTGCTCGCCTCCAAATCCAGAACGATGTTTTCGAGGGGAAGTAACTGGCTGATCTGGCTCATGGTAATGCTGTCGACGCGCCCGAGAAAAAACGGAAGGGCTAGGGGAAAACAATAAAAGGCGGATTTGGCCGCCTCAACGACCAAATCCGCCTGACAAGGGTAACGTTATTCGACGACGCTTTGCTGGCTCAACTTCTCGCCACGATGATGGTCCTGCAACTTCTGCTTATACTTCTGAACCTGACGGTCCAGCTTGTCGGCCAGAATGTCAATGGCAGCGTAAAGATCCTCATCGATCGACTCGACGTAGATGTCCTTGCCGGCCAGATGCACCGTAACCTCGGCTTTCTGCTTCAGCTTTTCCACCGACAAGATCACGCTCACATCGATAACATGATCGAAATGACGTGTAACCCGCTCGAGCTTGCCGGTAACGTAGTCACGCAACGCCGGGGTAATTTCGAGATGGTGTCCACTGATTTGCAGGTTCATGGTGTAGCTCCTTTCAAGAGGATAGCCGCCAGAGCGACTTTCTAAACCCCTCTCGCCAATTTGCGCGAGAGAGACAGGGGTAAGGGTAGCATGTCATCGTCAGACACAGAACAGCGGCCTCGCTAGATCGTCTTGCGCAGTTTAACGGGGGGAATATTCAGCGATTCCCTGTATTTGGCGATCGTCCGCCGGGCAACAACAATCCCCTGCTGCCCGAGAAGGTCGGCGATCTGGCTGTCCGAAAGCGGCTTTTTTGCATCTTCCGCACCGACCAGTTGCTTTATCAGTGCGCGAATGGCCGTCGCCGAGCACGCCCCCCCCGCTTCCGTCGCCACATGACTGCCGAAGAAATACTTCAGTTCGAAGATGCCACGCGGCGTCGCCATGTATTTTTGCGTTGTCACCCGGGATACCGTCGACTCGTGCAAACCGAGTGTCTCGGCGATTTCCCTGAGCACCAGCGGCCGCATGGCAACTTCGCCATGATCGAAAAACTGGCGCTGACGGTCGACGATGGACTGCGCCACGCGCAGAATCGTGTCAAAGCGCTGCTGAACATTCTTGATCAGCCAGCGGGCCTCCTGTAATTGCCCCGACAACCCCGAGCCACGCTGCCGCGAGAGGATCTGGGCATACAGGCTGTTGATGCGCAAGCGCGGATAGGCATCCGAATTGATGTTGACCGTCCATTGGCCACGAACCTTGCGCACGACCACATCCGGGGTGATATAGCGCGCATCGGGCGCGGCGTAGCTAGCCCCGGGACGAGGATTGAGGCTGCGTATCAGGAACTGCGCTTCACGCAGCTGGTCATCATCGCACTCCGTGAGCTTCCTGAGCCGGGCGAAATCCCGTCCGGCAAGGAGGTCGAGATGATTGCGTACGATTGCCAGAGCCAAGCGCTGCGTCTCGTCCACGGGGAGCGCATTCAGTTGCAGCACCAGGCATTCTTGCGCACTTCTCGCGCCTACGCCCGTCGGGTCGAAGTTCTGGAGGTGTTTCAACGCAATCTGCAACTCTTCCGGCTCGATCTCGAGCTCAGGTGGCAGAGCTTCAACCAATTCGTCCAGCGACTGGGTCAGATAGCCATCATCGTCCAGCGCGTCGATCAGGCATTGAACAAGCGTGCGGTCGCGCGCAGGCAAGTTCATCAGGCCCAGTTGCCAGGAGAGGTGCTCACGCAGGGAAGTGGTCGCGGCCTGAACGTCCTGATAGTCACCGTCGTCGTCATCGAAAGATCCCGACGTGCTGGCGTAATTTCCTTCCGCCGCATCACCAAGCCAGCTATCCTCATCTTTCGAATCGGGCATGCTCGGCGTTTCCGGTTCTTCAGCCTTCCTGTCCTCGCTTGCAGCATCTTGACCGGACTCCGGGGGAGCCGCGGAATAGTTTTCGTCCTCGCGCTCGAGTAGGGGATTTTCCTGCAGATACTTCTCGAGTTCCTGTTCAAGCTCAAGCGTCGACAGCTGCAGCAACTTGATCGATTGCTGGAGTTGCGGCGTCAGCGCCAGGTGCTGCGTTAGCTTGAGCTGGAGAGATGGCTTCATGTTGGGAACAGGGCGGCAAGAAACTGCATGCTCGGCACACCGCTATTACAGACAATTTTTTGACGAAACGGTCGAGCCGGTATCAGAGGCGAGATCACAGGCGGAAATTCTCGCCAAGATAGACCTTACGTACGTTTTCATTATAAATGATTTCATCTGGCCGGCCAGCCGCCAGCACCCCGCCCTCGTTGAGGATATAGGCGTGATCGCAAATCCCAAGCGTCTCGCGCACGTTATGGTCGGTGATCAGCACGCCGATGTTGCGTTCCTTGAGGAAGCGGATGATTTTCTGGATATCCAACACGGCGATCGGGTCGACCCCGGCAAACGGCTCGTCGAGCAGAATGAAGCGCGGATCGGTAGACAACGCCCGCGCGATTTCCACCCGCCGCCGCTCGCCGCCGGACAGCGAGGCCGCCGAGCTGTTGCGGATATGGCTGATATGAAGCTCTTCCAGCAACTGCTCGGCGCGATGTTCGACTTCTTCACGTGGCAGCTTGCGTAGTTCAAGCACCGCCTTGATGTTCTCGACGACCGTCAGCTTGCGGAACACCGAGGCTTCCTGGGGAAGATAGGACACCCCGAGCTTGGCACGCTGGTGGATGGGCAAGTGGGTAATCTTTCTATCATTCAGATAAACATCGCCTCCATCGCAGGCCACGAGACCAACCACCATGTAGAAACAGGTCGTTTTCCCCGCACCATTCGGCCCCAGCAATCCGACGACCTCACCGCTACGCACTTCGAGCGAGACATCCTCGACGACGGTCCGCTTCTTGTAGCGTTTCTTGAGGTTACGCGTGGATAGCTTGCTGCTTTCGCCCAAGTTGTTTTCGGACATCAGATTGTTTTCGGACATCTCTTATTGATCGCCTTCGTAATCACCACGCAACAAACGGCGAATGATATCCCCGGAGAATCCGCGGCGCACCATGAAATTAGCCTGGCGCGCGCGTTCGGACGCATCAACGGGAGGCATGTCCGCGCCGAATTTACGCTGCCAGACTTGCCGTGCTCGCGAAAACTCGTCGTCCAACGCCGCCAGGGCCTGATCAACGGCGCCGGCATCGACTCCCGTTGCGCGCAGTTCCTGAATCAGCCTGGCATTGCCATAACGCGCACTGCGCACATTCACCCGCATTTCCGCGTATCGCTCGTCGGAGAGCAAACGGCGGCACTCGAGATCGTCAAGAAGGGCATCGAGCACCTCGGACGACTCCGCGTGCGGAGCAAGCTTACGGGCCAACTCGGCGCGTGCGTATTCACGCCGGGCGAGCAGTCGTAAGGCGCGCTCGCGCAACGTGCCGCTCATTTCTACTTAATCGGCAGCCGCCGTCGCGCGCGGCGAGGGAACGTTCACAGCCAGTCGTATCTTCGCCTCGATCTCTGCGGCGATATCGGGATTGGCGCGCAGAAATTCCCGTGCGTTGTCCTTGCCCTGTCCGATCTTCTCGCCGTTGTAGGCATACCAAGAGCCGGATTTCTCTACGAGCTTGTGCGCCACGCCCAACTCGATGATTTCCCCTTCGCGCGAGATGCCTTCCCCATAGAGAATGTCGAAGATCGCCTCGCGGAACGGCGGCGAAACCTTGTTTTTGACGACCTTTACCTTGGTTTCGTTACCGATCACTTCGTCGCTCTTCTTGATTCCGCCGATACGGCGAATATCCAGACGAACGGAAGCATAGAACTTCAGTGCGTTGCCGCCGGTCGTCGTTTCCGGACTGCCGAACATGACGCCGATCTTCATCCGGATCTGGTTGATGAAGATGACCAGCGTATTGGTCCGGTTGATGTTCCCCGTAAGCTTGCGCAGCGCCTGACTCATCAGGCGGGCATGCAGCCCTGGCAACGAATCGCCCATCTCCCCTTCGATTTCCGCCCGAGGCACCAGCGCTGCAACCGAGTCGATCACCACCACATCAACGCTGCCTGAACGTACCAGCATATCGGCGATTTCCAGCGCCTGCTCACCGGTATCGGGTTGGGAGATGAGCAGATCATCGAGTTTGACGCCAAGCTTCTGGGCGTAGGACGGATCAAGCGCGTGTTCCGCATCGATGAACGCCGCGGTACCGCCAAGCTTCTGCATTTCGGCCACCACCTGAAGTGTGAGCGTGGTCTTGCCGGACGACTCAGGCCCGTAGATCTCGACAACCCGGCCGCGCGGCAGCCCGCCGACCCCGAGGGCGATATCGAGTCCGAGTGATCCGGTAGACACCACCTGCAAATCCTTTTCGACGCTGCCCTCGCCCATTTTCATGATCGAGCCCTTGCCGAACTGCTTCTCGATCTGGGCCAATGCGGCGGCCAGTGCCTTTGCCTTGTTGTCGTCCATTGCGCTTCCTTATGAAATTGCGTGGGATTATCTCATTTTCGGTCGCCGCGAACAGTGACAGGACGGCACCAAATACTGTAATTATATACAGTAGTTCTATCTGACAGTGAACGTCTCAGGCAAGCCGGTTAGCCCAGCCATCCTCACGGAGGCGAGCGAGAAGGCCGGTCAGCGCGTACCGTACCGACTGAGCCCGTACCGCTTCCCGATTTCCCTTGAAATGGCACGTTTCGGTTGCCATGCGTCCGTCGGAACCCGCCCAGGAAAAGCACACGGTCCCGACCGGCTTCGCCACGGAACCACCTGTTGGCCCGGCGACACCGGTAATGGCAAGCGACCACTGGGCACGACTGCGAATCAACGCACCCTGTGCCATCGCCACCGCCACGGGTTCGCTTACCGCACCGTGCTCCGCCAACACCACGCCCGGAACCCCGAGCATTTCCGTCTTGGAGTCGTTGGAATAGGTGACGAAGCCGCGATCGAACCAGTCCGAACTACCCGCGATCGCAGTCATGCACTGGGCGACCCACCCCCCGGTACATGATTCGGCCGTAGAGAGTTTTTCGCCGCTCGCCAGCAGGCGCTCGCCAAGCTGTGCGGCAAGCGCTTCCAGCGATTTTTGATCGACATCCGTCATGCAAGGAACCTCGCCAGCAGAAACTGTCCGGAAAGCAACACGAGAACCGTATAACCAGCGGCGCACAGATCGTCCATCATCACGCCGAATCCGGTCTTGACGTGCTCGTCGAAATAGCGTGCCGGCTGCGGCTTGAAGATATCGAAGAACCGGAAGCCGCCAAATGCCGCCACCTGCCAGAGCCACCCGGCGGGACAGAAGAAAAGCACCAGCCAGAAGGGGACAATCTCGTCCCAGACGATGCTGCCATGATCCACCACACCGAGGTCTTCACCGGTACGCTGAACCACCAGAACCCCGAGAAAGAAACACGCGAGGAGGAAGCCGAGCAACTCGACGCCACCCAGCATGGCTCGCAAAAGCGGAAACGAGAGCCAAGCGAAAAGAGTCCCGACCGTACCGGGCGCAACAGGCGACAGGCCGCTGCCGAATCCGCAGGCAATCAGGTGAGCCGGATGCGAGAAGAGAAATCGCAACGAGGGGGCGCTACGCGGCTTCATCGGCCCCGAAATGATCGAAGCCCATCTTGCCGACCCGGACCGTCCTGCCTGCTTCGTCCAACAGGCGGACCTCGCCTCTGCCCGTTGCCGCACCAATCGTGCCGATGCGCCACAGCGGCAGCCCGATTTCCTCCGCCAGTTCGTGCAGGGCTTCGCGCTTGTCGGCGCCGGCGGTGAACACCAACTCGTAGTCATCGCCCCCCGCCAACTGGCACTGGCGCGCCAGGAGGGTATCGACCCCCTCCGGCAATCCGGGCAGTTGCGCAACATAGACGTTCGCGTCGACGGCCGAGCGTTCGACGATATGCCCCAGATCCGCCAGCAGCCCGTCGGAGACATCGATCGCTGCCTGCGCGAGCCCACTCTGTCGTAACGCCAGGCCCAACTCGACGCGCGGCAGCGGCTGTTGCAGGAGGTTGATACAGGTCTCCGCCAATTCGCCGGACAGCATCGTCCGTTGCTGCAGATGCGCCAACCCCAGTGCCGCCATCCCGGGCCGACCGGAAACCCAGATGTCGTCGCCGGGGCGGGCGAGATCGCGGCGCAAGGCCTCGCCGGAGGGCACCTCACCGATTGCAGTCACGCAAAGGCAAAGCGGTCCGCGCGTCGTGTCGCCGCCGACAAGATCGACGCCGTAACGTCGCGCGCAGTCGAAAAAGCCGTCCGCAAAGGCGGCAATCCAGGCTTCGTCGGCAGCGGGCAGACTACCGGCAAGCAGCGCCCAACGGGGCATCGCCCCCATAGCCGCAAGATCCGATACATTGACGGCAAGAGTCTTCCAGCCCAACTGCCGCGGATCGGTCTCCGCAAAAAAATGCGTACCCGAAACCAGCATGTCGGTGGTTATCGCCAGTTCCATTCCCGGCGACGGGGCCAGCAAGGCGCAGTCGTCGCCGGGCCCGAGCACCGCCTGCGGGGTGGCGCGCGCGAAATGGCGGTCGATCAGTGCGAATTCGGAAGGCATGCGCCAACTACGACGACTGGCGGCAAATCACCGCCGGGGACGCCGGGCCTCGACCTCGACCGAACGCAGTTTCCCTGCCAACTTGTCGAGCACGCCATTGACGTATTTGTGCCCGTCCGCCCCGCCGAAGCCCTTCGCCAGTTCGATGGCTTCGTTGATGATCACCCGGTACGGCGTCTCCGGACAATTGATCAATTCGTAGGCCCCAGCCAGCAGCACGCTCGCCTCGATCGGCGACAACTCGCGAAAAGGACGGTCAAGATGAGCCTGCAGGTGTTCCTGCAATGCTGCCTCCTGGGCCATGACCCCGCGGAAGACCTGGAGGAAGAACTCGCGATCGGCCTTGTCGAAGCCCTCGCCATCCATGAGATGCGCTTCGATCGCTGCCGCATCATGCCCGCCGACGCGCCACTGGTACAAGCTCTGCATCGCGAACTCGCGCGCACGCCGGCGCGGCGACTTGATCGGCTTCTTCACCGCGCTCGCGGCTGCCTTTTCCGGTTGCTTGGTCATTGCGGACGCTCCCCGATTACTCTCAGCAGATTGGCCATCTCGACGGCAGCCTGGGCGCAGTCAGAGCCCTTCTGCTGCATGCGCGCAAGCGCCTGATCGTCATCCTCGCAGGTCAGGATGCCGTTGGCGATCGGGACGCCGGTATCAAGCTGGACATCCATTACCGCGCGACACGAATCGTTGGAAACCACTTCAAAATGGTAGGTTTCACCGCGAATGACCGCACCCAGGGCAATCAAGGCGTCGAACCGGTCGCTCTGCGCCAGGTTCTGCAGAACCAGCGGGATCTCCAGCGCGCCCGGAACCGTGGCGATCTCGACATCGCCTTCGCTGACGCCAAGGCGCGCAAGCTCCGCGACGCAGGCGGACAGCAACCCCTCGCAGATATCCTGGTTGAAGCGGCTCATCACGATCCCGACCGACAATCCGGCACCGTCGAGATCGGACTCATATTCATGGATACGTTCAAAACGAGGCATGGTGTTCTTTCCTGTCATCAAGGTCAGCGGAAGTCAGCCACGCTCGCCCGCCGAAGCGACATAGCCGGTGACCTCAAGATTGAAGCCAGCCACGCTCGGCATGCGCCGCGGGCTGGCCAACAGTTTCATTTTGCGCACGCCGAGATCGCGCAGGATCTGGGCGCCAATGCCGTAGATACGCGGATCCCACTTTGCCGCGGGACGTTGCGTATTTGCTTGCTCCTTGAGCACCGACAGAATGTCTTGACCCGTTTCCGGCCGATGCAGCAGGACGATGACGCCCGAATCGGCCTTGGCCAACGCCTGCATCGCCTCTTCCAGGGAAAAGCTGTGCCGCCCGTTGCCGGAATCGAGGAAGTCGAGGACCGACAACGGTTCGTGCACGCGCACCAGCGCTTCGCGCTCGGGGCTGATCTCGCCACGCGCCAACGCCAGATGCACCTCGTTGGTGGTGAGATCGGTGAACGCATGCAGCATGAATTCGCCATGCACCGACGCGATCGGCTTCGAATAGCTGCGCTCGACCAGCGCTTCGTGCCGGCTGCGATAATGGATGAGATCGGCAATCGTACCGATCTTCAGCCCGTGCTCTTGCGCGAATTCGATCAGATCGGGCAGGCGCGCCATCGATCCGTCGTCTTTCAGGATTTCGCAGATCACCGACGACGGTTCGAGGCCGGCCAATTGCGCCAGGTCGCACCCAGCCTCGGTATGTCCGGCGCGAACCAGAACGCCACCCGGACGCGCGGTAATCGGGAAGATGTGTCCGGGCTGGACGATGTCTTCGGGCTTCGCATTGCGCGCTACCGCCGCCTGCACCGTCCGCGCACGGTCTTGTGCCGAAATTCCGGTCGTCACGCCTTCGGCCGCCTCGATGGACACCGTAAACGCCGTGCTGTAGGGGCTCTTGTTGTCCCTCGCCATCGGCGTCAGGCCGATCTGCTTGGCACGCGCCTCGGTGATCGTCAGGCAGATCAGGCCACGACCGTGTTTGGCCATGAAATTGATCGCCTCCGGGGTCACGTGCTCCGCAGCGAGCACCAGATCCCCCTCGTTCTCCCGATCTTCTTCGTCAACCAGGATGACCATGCGCCCCGCGCGGAGCTCGGCGACAATCTCCTCGACCGACGCGATCGACGACGACATTTCTGCAGGACACATTACACACCCTCCGCTTCGGGATTGAGCATACGTTCGACGTAGCGGGCAATCAGGTCGATTTCCAGATTGACCGGAGCTCCCGTCTGCAACCCACCCAACGTGGTTGCTTCCAGCGTATGTGGAATCAGGTTGATCGAGAACTCGGCGCCTTCGACGGAATTGGTCGTCAGGCTGACACCGTTGACCGTGATCGATCCTTTCCGCGCGATGTACCGCGACAACGCTTCAGGAGCGCGAATGACGAGCAGGCGGTTGTCGCCCACCGGGTCGAAACACACGACCTCGCCCACGCCATCGACGTGCCCGGAAACCAGATGCCCGCCCAGCCGGTCGGCAAGTCGCAGGGCCTTTTCCAGGTTGATCGCTCCGGGGGCGTTCAACCCGACCGTACACGACAACGTTTCGGGCGAGACATCGACGCAAAACCCGCCGGAGGTCTTTTCGACCACGGTCAGACAGACACCGTTACAGGCGATCGAATCGCCAATGGCGACATCGCCAAGATCGAGTCGGCCTGCATCGACGGTCAGGCGAACCGTTGGTGTCCCGTCGTTACGCGGGGCCAGTTGAGTGATCCGCCCGACGGCGGCAATGATTCCGGAAAACATGGCAGGGTCCCATCAAAGGGAGGCAGTGAAAAGAGGGAGAAAGGGTGAAGATTCTATCACGGGGAAACACCGGCCCCGGCGGCGTGCGGACACACTCGCGGTATGCGTTAGCCTGCCCCGGTCACCCGCCGAGGTAATAGAGCAGCAGGTACGCAAAAAGCATCAACATGACCCACAGCGACATGCTGCCCGTGGGCCAGGAACGCAACAGCAAACCGTCAGGAAGACGATGTCTCTCGATCATTCCGGAAAGCGACGAGAGCTTGAACGACAGCAAGGCACTCAGGCAGTCACCGCCGATCTCGAGGATTCGCGCGACTACCTTGATCACCAGGGTTCCCGGCCTCCGCCACAGCCAGTCGACGTCGAGGTTGATTCCCGGCACCGCCAGCGGCAGAAGCCGCCAGCGCACGACGACCGCGAAAACCAGGCCGGCAAACAGCAGCAATTGCAGCTGGGCCAGAACGTGGGAGACGGAATACGGCGCATACGCGACCGGATAGGGAAGCAGGGCGTACAAGCGCCCCGGCATCAGCCCGATGCCGACACAGAAAGCCGCGGCGATGGCCATCGCCACCAGCATGTTGAGCGGCGCCTCCTGGCAGCGTTTGCCGGAATCCCGGCCGAAAAACGCGAAGAAGGGAATCTTGAGGTCCGGCAGGAACATGCATGCCGCGGCGAACATCAAGGCTGACCAGGCGAGCATGTAGCCGCCTTGCGCTGCCGCAGAAACGATCATCGATTTGCTGACGAAGCCGCTGAAGAAAGGCATCCCGGCGATCGACGCGACGCCAACGATGCAGAACACGGTGGTCAGCGGCATCGACTTCCAGAGTCCGCCGAGTTCGGAAGCCTTGACGGTTCCCGCGCGATACAGCACGGCCCCCATCGACATGAACAGCAGCGACTTGTACAGGACATGGGTAAACGCATGCGCCGCGGCCCCGTTCAGGGACATTTCCGTGCCGATGCCGATGCCCACGACCATGAAGCCCAGTTGATTGTTCAGGCTGTAGGCCAGCACGCGACGCAAATCGTTTTCGAGCAAGGCGAAGAAGATCGGGAAGACGACCATCGCCGCGCCGATCGGGATCAACAACTCCGTTCCGGCAAAGCCACGGGCCAAGGCGTAAACCGCGAGTTTGGTGGTGAATGCCGACAGGAACACCGTCCCGACCTCCGAGGCCTCCGGATAGGCGTCAGGCAGCCAGGCATGCAGCAGCGGGAAAGCCGCCTTGATCCCGAAGGCGATGAAAATCAGCCAGCCGCCGATGCCGTCCAGGCCGATCGCTCCGAACTCCAGCGAACCGGTCGTGTTGAACTGGATTGCCGCACCAAAAAACAGCAGGGTACCCGAGATGATCTGCACGATCAGATAACGCATGCCGGCCGCGTAGGCGTTCGGCCCGCGCCCTGCCCACACCAGGAGGACCGAGGTAATGGCCGTAAGCTCCCAGAAAACGAACAGCGTCATCAGGTCGCCCGCGAACACCGCGCCGATGGCGCTTCCGGCGTAGGTCATGCCGGCTGTAAGCTGCAGCGGGGTACGCAGATGCAACGCGTAGATCGCCGAAACGAAGGTGGCAATCATGAAAACCCAGCCGAAGACCATGCTCCAGCGATCCACACGCAGCGTGACCAACTCGTAGCCGAGGAAATCGACAACGCCGTGCGCCCCCGGCACGAGGTGCGACAACTGCACGAGGCCGGCGACCGGCAACAAAAGGAGGAATAGCGCCCGCAACTTCCCGCGCAGGAGCGGTAGCAACAGCCCGCCGGCGACCAGCGTCAGCCCCGGGTTGAACTCAGCGAGCATCATAATAATTCTCGGACCGGGCGATTACACAGCGCAACAGCTTGCCCAGCAGGACCAGAACCACGCAGGCAAGAAGACTGAAAAAGGCGTGAAAGCCGAACCAATGCTCGATCTCCGTCTCGACGTGCTTGTCGATCGGCAATTCCAGCACGAGAAGAAGAACACATGCCAGCAGCAGCAGGAACAGCCTCTTCCGCCCTCTC
Source organism: Propionivibrio pelophilus DSM 12018 (assembly GCF_059569095.1). Classification (NCBI taxonomy): domain Bacteria; kingdom Pseudomonadati; phylum Pseudomonadota; class Betaproteobacteria; order Rhodocyclales; family Rhodocyclaceae; genus Propionivibrio; species Propionivibrio pelophilus. The sequence goes on from NZ_JCANUT010000022.1 coordinate 44,836, forward strand.
GTCGGATGGCCGCCCTGCGGCCCGGGCGCTCCGGCTGCAGGCTTTTCGCGCCGATTGCTCATACCCCTCCTCCTGTACCAACTCGTCGCGCCAGCTCGACCAGGACATCAGGGAAAAAGGCCACGGCAAGCGTCCCCGCCGCGGTCAGGCAGACGGCGATCACCATGAACAATGGCGCTTCGCCATGCTCGCCGTGATGGTCGTCATGCGCCGGCGCGCGAAAGAATGCCCGATGCACGATCGGCAGCAGGTACGCGGCATTCAACAGCGTGCTGAGCAGGAAGACCGCGGCAACCGACAACATTCCCGCCGACAACACACCCGACAGGATGTACCACTTGCTGACGAAACCGACGAAAGGCGGGATACCGATGATCGACAGCGAGCCGATGGTAAACGCCGACATCGTCCAGGGCATGCGCCGCCCGATGCCGTCGAACTGGCTGATTTCGGTCTTGTGCGCCGCGGTGTAGATCGCGCCCGCGGTAAAGAACAGCGTGATCTTGCCCAGCGCGTGCGAAACGATGTGCAGCGCGGCGCCGACGGTCGAAAGTGGCGTCAGGACGACCGCCGCCAGCACGATGTAGGACAACTGGCTGACCGTCGAGTACGCCAGTCGGCGCTTGAAGTTATCGGCACGCAGGGCCACGATCGACGCCGCGATGATGGTGAATGCCGCGACCGCGATCAGCCAGCCGGTCTGCCCGGCCAGTACGCCGCTGCCGAAAACATAAGCCACCACCTTGACCACGGAAAACACCCCGGCCTTGACCACGGCCACCGCGTGCAACAGTGCAGAAACGGGCGTCGGCGCCACCATCGCCGCCGGCAACCAGCGGTGGAAGGGCATGAGCGCCGCCTTGCCGATACCGAACATGTAGAGCGCCAGCAGCGCCGTCAGCATTCCCGGGGCCAGCGTCGCCGGCAGGATGCCTCCCGCGCGGAACTCGGTGGTCCCCGCCACATGCCACGTATAGACGATCGCGGGCAGGAGAAAGAGCATCGACGTCCCCATCAGGATCGCCAGATAGACCCGCCCGCCCCGCTTCGCCTTTTCCGTCGCGCAATGTGTCACCAAGGGATACGTGATCAGCGTCAGGATTTCATAGAAGAGGAACAGGGTGAGCAGGTTCGCGGAAAACGCAATGCCCAGCGCCGCGGCGATCGACAGCGCGAAACAGACATAGAAACGTGTCTGGGCATGCTCGCCGTTGGCGCGCATGTAGCCGATCGAATAGATCGAATTGACGATCCACAATCCCGATGCCACCAGCGCGAAAATCATCCCGAGGGGCTCGACGCGAAACGCCACGGGCAAGCCGGAAAACAGTTCGAAGAGCACGACGGCAGGCTGGTTGCCGGCCAACACCGGTTCGACGAGTTGGACGACGCACGCGAACGTCGCTACCGCAGTGGCGATCGTGACGCTTTCGCGCAGATTCGGCCATCGCCCCGAGAGAAAGATGCCTATTGCCCCGAAAATCGGCAGAACGAGGCTTGCGAGAATCAGGTTATCCACGTTCAACCACCGCGATGTACGAGTTGTTGGGCGGCATCGAGCGCGGCCCCTACCGTGAAAGAGGTATCGAAGCCGAACCAGAGCGTCGCCAGGATCAGAAGCCATCCGGGGATGAGCAAAGCCAGCGGTGCCTCCTTGAGCACGTCATGCCCGGCCGGCGGCGCCCGGAAGTACGCCGTTTCGACAAAGCGCCAGACGTAAGCTACGGCCAGCAGGGAACTGACGAGAATCGCGCCGACCAGCCACCACTGCCCCTTCTCGATAGCCGCGAGGACCAGATACCACTTGCTGACGAAACCGGCGGTTCCCGGCACGCCGATCAGGCTCAGTCCGCCGAGAACGATACCGAAACAGGTCAGCGGCATCGTTTTCGACAACCCGGCGATCCGTTCGAAGGTCGGCGCCGGCGGCACCGCTTGCCGCTTCGTCAGGCCTGCCACGGCACCGCCGATGAGCAGGAAGACCGCCCCTTTGGTAACCCCGTGATTGAACAGGTGCATGATCGACGCACCGACACCGTTGACCGAGTCGAACGACAGCCCCAGCGTGATGTAGCCGATCTGGCCGACGCTCGAATAGGCAAACAGGCGCTTCAGGTTGTCCTGGAAGATGGCGATGGCGTTGGCAAATACCATCGCAAACAGCGACAGGATCAACATGAACTCGGGCAATGGCAGTTTGCCAAAGATGAAACTGTCACCAAACACCGTGAAATAGAAACGGATCAGCGCATAGAGCGCGACCTTGGTCGCCGTCGCCGCAAGAAAGGCGGTTACGGACGAAGGGGCATAGGTATAGGCATTCGGCAACCATTGATGCAACGGAAACAGGGCGACCTTCAGCGACACACCGACGCTGATGAACGCCAATGCCACAAGCCCCGGGCGAGTGTTTTCAATCGCCGCGACACGCTGCGCCATATCCGCAAGATTGAGCGTTCCGGTCATCAAATAAAGAACGCCGATACCGATGACGATAAAAGTCGCCCCTATGCTCCCCATGATCAGGTACTGATATGCGGCGGTCAGTGCCCGACGGTCACGCCCCATGGCAATCAGCACATAGGTAGACAGCGCTGAAATCTCCAGAAACACGAACAGGTTGAACGCATCCCCGGTAATCGTGATCCCCAGCAACCCGGCCAGACACAGCCCGAGCATGGCATAGAACATGTAGTGCGATTCTTGCGGAATCTCCCGCGCGATGCTTTCTCGCGCATAGGGCAGGACGACCGCAGCCATGCCGGAAACCAGAATCAGCATGAAGCTGTTGAGCCGATCAAGCCGGTACTCGATTCCCCATGGCGGTTGCCAATTACCCATGGCGTAGGAAATCACGCCGGAAACATCGATCTGCAGGAACAGGGCGATGGCAATGGCGAAAGACAGCCAGGCCGCCGCCGTGACAACGAGGAACGCCGGACCGGCGCGCCGGAAGAGAATCGCCAGCGGCGCCGAAATCAGCGGCAAGATGACCTGCAGGGCCGGGAGGTGTTGCGCCAGAGCCATCAATGCGCCTCCCTGGCTTCTTCGGCTTCCACGGAGTGATCGAGGGCGAGGATCTCATCCTCCTCGATACTGCCGTAAGCCTCGCGAATGCGCACCGTCAGCGCCAACCCCAGAGCAAGCGTCGCCACCCCCACCACGATGGCCGTCAGGATCAGGACATGAGGCAGCGGATTGGAGTAGACGGTATAGGCTGGCGAGAGAATCGGCGCCGTTCCGCCGATCAGCTTGCCCGGCGTGATGTAGAGCAGATAAACGGACGTCTGGAACAACGACAGGCCAACGAGTTTCTTGATCAGGTTGCCGCGGGCGATGATGATGAACAGCCCGGCCACCATCAGGAACACGGTAATGATATTGGTGAAATGCGCCAGCACCGTTAATCCTCCGAACCGCCGCGCGAAGCAAACATGTAATAGATCTTCAGCATCACGCCGCAAACCGTGACGGCCACACCGACCTCGACCCAGAAGATTCCCCGATGCTGCCCGTGGACCGGATCGCTGCCGAGGACCGAATAGTCGAGAAAGTTGCCGCCGAACAGGATGCCGGCCAGCCCGACGCCGGCATAAATCAACACACCGGCGGCGACCATCGTTTCCACGAGCCAGTCCGGCACGACACGCCGGGTCTTCGCCAGCCCATGAATCAACGAATAGAAGATGATCCCGGCCGCGGCCATCACCCCCGCCTGAAAACCGCCACCCGGGCCGAAGTCACCGTGGAACTGGACGTAAAGCGCAAAGAGCAGGACGGCCGGAATCAGCAGGCGACCCACCACGCGCAGGACGAGATCATCCTTCACGCGCCACCCCCTTGTCATCCGGGGTTTTCTTCCGCCGCCGCAGCAAGGCGATGATCCCGGCGCCCGCGGTAAACACCACCGTCGTTTCGCCCAGGGTATCGTAACCACGAAAACTGGCGAGGACGGCGGTCACCACGTTCGGCACCTCCACCTCGTTTTCCAGGTAGCGAGGAACGACGTTGTTGTGGATCGGCGCGTCCGGATCGCCGAAGTCAGGCAAACCGAAAGCGCCATATACCAAGAGCGCGCCGGTCGAGACCGATACAGCCAGCGGCAGCCACGGTTTGTGCATCGGCTTCGCCTCATTGCTCTTGCATAGTCGCAGCGCTCCGAGCAAAAGCACGGTCGACACGCCGGCACCGACAGCGGCCTCGGTCATCGCCACGTCGACCGCGTCGAGAGCCACCAGCGCGGTAGCCATCAGGAAGCTGTAGGCCCCAGAGAGGACAACCACGGAAAACAGATTGCGCGTGAAGGCAATCGCCAGTACCGCGACCGCCATGAACACCAGCAGCACGTTGATGATCAGTGTTTCGATGGCGGCACCTCTTTGCTCGAAAGCTCCTTGCCCAGCAACGGCTTGAGTCCGCTCAGCAGCGCGGCCTTGGCCAGTGCATGACTCGCCGTCGGACTGGCTAGGAAGATAAGCCCTCCGATCATTGCCAGCTTTACGGTCACCAGCGAAAACCCGGCATGCAACATCAACCCAAGCAGCATCAGCCCGGCGCCGAGCGTCTCCGTGACGCTGGCGGCGTGCATTCGCGTATAAAAATCGGGCATGCGAATCAGCCCGATACCGCCGAGCAAACAGAAGAAAGCCCCGCACGCGAGAAAGACCCAACTCAGGGCCGTCGTCAAGATTTCCATGGCTAGCCCTCATCCCCCTGCTTGTCAGCGCTCTTGAATCGACTCTTCTCGGGATGAAAGAATTTCAACACTGCGATAACGCCAATGACGTTAAGCAAGCCATAGGTCAGCGCAAGATCAAGAAATTCCGGACGTTCGTCGAGAAAACCCAGCAGCGCAAGAAGCAGCATCGCGCAGGTTCCGATGGTGCTGCACGATTGCAGGCGATCGAACACGGTTGGCCCCTTGGCGGCACGCAGCAGTGCCAAGGCCACAGTGACCAGAAGCGCCAGGGTTACTGCAGCCAGAACCACTAGACGTCCTCCAGTTCTGCGCAGCGACGGTTCATCTCGCTGCCCGCGAGCGACAAGGCTCCTTCTTCGGTCAACGCGTGCACCAAGAAACGCCCGGGCTCCGCTTCGACACTGATCGTACCCGGCGTCAGGGTGATCGAATTCGCATGGATCGCCAAACCGGCGTCGGTTTTTTGCGAAGGACGGAACTCCACCAGCGTCGGCGAAATCGGCAGGCGCGGATTCAGGATGCGCATCGACACATCCCAGGCGGCCAGAGCGATCTCCTTGATGAGCCAGGGACAGTAGACCGCAAGCCTCCCCCAGACGAGACGAATCGGGGTGCCCTCATCGACAACCAGATTCAAGCGCCCGGAAAGAAAAACGACGGCGATCGCGCACCCCAGGCCCGAAAGAACCAGGAACGGCACAGGCATTCCGGAAAGCAGTAACCAGAATGCGAACAGAGTGACGACGGCAACAAGAAAACGAATCATGTCAAGAATCGCGGGAAAGAACTCGTCAAACAGCGGACAAAAACTGCTCGTTACAGTAACGAAATAGCAATAATATATTTGTATATTGTTGCACAAACCTGTCGACAAGCAAGATCACACCAAGAACACTCACCGAAAACCAAACGAAATCAACCAAGACAAAACGTCGCGAAATAAACGCGACAAAAAGGCACTACCAGCGCCTGGATTTCTAATCCAAGTCTTGTTGAGTTTGTTGTTTTGCCAACCGCCCGATTGGCCTTGAGACACGCCTGAGTTGAAGCATCAGGCCTTTTTTTGGCAGAAATTTACCACGACCGTGCAGATTTTTTCCAAATTCAGAACAAAAATCGAGCGCCACGTTAAGCAAAAAAGAGCGTAATCGACGCAGCTTCGGAGGAAGCTACCCGATCACAACCGGTTCGCGACAGATCAAGTTTCCGCAAAAAAATCCGGCGATGACGCGCTCTTGAACGTCATCGCCGGCGATGGGTCGGACCAATTTTGCGGAGTCCGACTACGGAGGGGGCTTGTTCTACAAAGTCAGCACGGGAACAAATGCGAACAAAAGGGTGGCACCCAGCGCGACGACGTAGAACGGAATCAGTTCGCGCGACGACTTGAGGATCGAGACGTTGGCGATCGAACTGGAGATGAACAGCGTCGTCCCGACC